>NZ_JBMIOP010000146.1:0-4986 GCF_049197365.1 Mycobacterium sp. THU-M104 | reverse complement strand
GGGCCCGTCCCGCCGCGACCATGGTGGCGGTGGCTCCCACGCTGGTCGCCAGGTCCCACGTGTCGTTCTCGGTACGCGCCATTCGTCACAACCCTTCTTCGATGTACTGGGACCCCCACTGGTTGGACAGCGTAACGAGGAACCCTGTGGCAGGGTCCGTGGCTTGATGCCGCCTGAACGCGGTGACCAAATGCCCCCGCTGGTGGTGACAACGCGTGCTCGTCCCCCCGGGTGTCGTGGTGCCCGGGCCCGGCGTGCCGGCTCTACCATCGGGTGTAATGACCTCTTCCCCTCCCACCTCTTCGTCTCCCAGCTCTTGCCCTCCCAGCGCCCGAACGCGTCGAAGCGCCGCGGAGCGGGATGCGGCCTGGCAGGCCGGCGCCCGCCGGGCGCGGCGGCTGGCCTGGGTCAGCCTCACCGTGCTGCTCGTCGAGGGCGCCATCGGGCTGTGGCAGGGCCTGGCGGTCGGGTCCATCGCACTTACCGGTTGGGCGCTCGGCGGCGGCGGGGAGGCGCTGGCCAGCGCGATGGTGGTGTGGCGCTTCAGCGGCGCCCGCACTCTGTCCGAGACCGCCGAGTCGCGCGCGCGGCGCGGCGTGGCGGTCTCCTTCTGGCTGACCGCCCCCTACATCGCCGCCGAGTCCGTGCACGACCTCACCGACGGCCACCACGCCGAGACCTCGGTGATCGGCATCGGGCTGACAGTGGTCGCGCTGCTGCTGATGCCGGTCCTGGGCCGGGCCAACCAGCGGCTGGGTGCCCGGCTGGGCTCGGAGGCCACCGAAGGTGAGGGTATTCAGAACTACCTGTGCGCCGTGCAGGCCGCCGGGGTGCTGGCCGGACTGGCCCTCACCGCCGTCTGGCCGGACGGCTGGTGGATCGATCCCGCTGTCGGGCTCGCGGTCGCCGCCATCGCGGTGTGGCAGGGAGTGCGGGCCTGGCGCGGCCACGACTGCTGTTGATCAGCACAGCCGGACATTGAGTGTGAGTCCGCGGCTTTGAGCGTGAATGCATGGCGTGCCCGCCCGGCGTGTCGGCGCCGTGGATTCACTCTCGATGCAATCAGAGTCGCTAGCCAGAGCCACTAGTCGAGCCGGTAGCGGATCAGTCGAGAGCTGTTGGTCACCACCGCCACCGACGAGGCGTTGTGCAGGATCGCGGCCAGCACGGGCGACAGCGCGCCGCCGGCCCCGACGGCCAGCCCGACGGCGTTGACCGCGATCGAGATGCCGTAGTTCTGCCGGATCGCGTCGACCGCCCGGGCGCCCAGCTCGCGCACGTCGAGCAGGCGGTTCAGGTCGTCGTTGGCCAGCGCCACGTCGGCGGTCTCGACGGCGACATCGGTGCCGGCCAGGCCCATGGCGATCCCGATGTCGGCGGCGGCCAGCGCGGGCGCGTCGTTGACGCCGTCGCCGACCATGCTGACGACGAAACCCTCGGCCTGCAGGGCGCGCACCACCTCCAGCTTGTCCTCCGGCATCACCTCGGCGCGCCACTCGTCGATCCCCAGTTCGCCGGCGACGACCTCGGCGATGTCGGGGTGGTCGCCGGTGAGCATGACGATCCGGCGGACGCCGTTGGCGCGCAGCTTGGTCAGCACTTCGGCGGCCTCGGGCCGCACTTCGTCACGCAGGCTGACCAGCCCGACCAGCGTGCCGTCCACGGCGAGCAGCAGCGGTGTCTCGGCCTGGCGGCGCAGCCTGTTCACCCACTCGGTGGCCTTCTTGGACACCCGCACCTTTTCGGCGCGCAACAGCGACGGGCTGCCCAGCAGCAGGGTGCGGCCGTCGGCACGCGTCCGCATGCCCAACCCCACGAGCACCTCGCACTCCTCATGCGGCGGGATGCTGATGCGGCGTTCCGCGGTGGAGCGGATCACCGCCTCGGCCAACGGGTGCCGGGAGTGGATCTCCGAGCTGGCCGCGTACGCCAAGACCTGCTCGGGTTCCCAATCGGAGTGCATCGCAACGATATTGGTGACCACCGGACGCCCGACGGTCAGCGTTCCGGTCTTGTCGAACACGATCGCGTCGACGCGGCCGGCCTGCTCGAGGTGAGAGCCGCCCTTGATCAGGATGCCGCGGCGCGCACCGTTGCCGATCGCCGCGCTGATCGCGGTCGGGGTGGACAGCCCGACCGCGCAGGGGCAGGCGATCAGGAGCATGGTCATCGCGCGCCGGACGTCGCCGGTGACCAGCAAGGTGAGGGCGGAGACGATGAACGAAGCGGGAACGAAGCGGCGGGAGAATTTCTCCCCGACGGTCTGGATCGGGGCGCGGTCGTGCTGCGCCTCCTCGACGCGGGCGATGATGCGCCCGATCGCGGTCTCGTTGCCGACGGCCTCCGCGCGCACCACCAGGCGCCCGCGAACCACGACCGAGCCCGCGTGCACGTGCGCGCCGGCTGTGATGCTGACCGGAAGGTTCTCCCCGGTGATCGCCGACTGGTTGACGATGGCCTCACCCTCGACGACTTCGCCGTCCACCGGGATCGCGACCTGGTCGTGCACGACCACCTCGTCGCCGATCTGCACGGTGTCGATCGCCACTTGCACCTCGGCCCCGTCGCTCATGCGGATCCACGCGGTGTCCTGGGTGCCGCGCAACAGTTCGGAGATGGCCCGCCGGGTCCGGCGCAGGGTCAGGTCCTGCAGGTATTCGCCGATGTTGAGCAGCCACAGCACGGTGAGCGCGACCACGTTCTCGCCGAGCAGCAGGCTGGCCACTGTCGCCACCGACACCAGCGTGTCGGTGCCGGCTTTCCCGGACCGCAGCGAGCGCAGTGCGCCGCGCAGGAACGGGTAGCCGGTGAAGATGGCCATACCGCCGGCCACCAGCTGGCCGCTCGACCCGAGCAGCGGCGGTCGCGCGAACACGTAGCGGCGCAGCCCGAGCAGGGCCAGCGCCGCGCCGCCGATGACCATCCGCAGCACGTCGGCGTTGCGGATCTCGGCCGAATGCGGTGCGCGCGCCGGGATCAGCTCGGCGGCGACGTGTGCGGCCTCGCCGATCGCCGCCAGCAGCGCAGAGCGCGCGGCCCGTCGCGGCGAGTACCAGACGACGACGGATCCGGTGCGCGGATAGGCGTGCACGGCGCGCACGCCGTGGCACGTGGCGACGGCCTCCTCGACCGCGACTGCGCGCCGGGAGTCGCCGCGAACCCAGTCGACCCTGACCCGCATGCGTCCGGCCGCGTCCGAGATCACCGTCAGCGCAGACTCGTCGGTGGTTGCGCTCTCTTCAACGATCGCGAGGGTCATGTCGACCGATCAGTGGTCGTGGTCGTGGGCGTCACCTACGGCAGGCGTGGGCGCCTCCTCGCCGATGCGCCCACGGGCTTCGGCCATCACGTCGGACATCTTCAGCCGCGCCGATTCCGCGGCCTCCTCGGCCTTGCGGGTGCCGCGCAGGCCCAGTTCGGCCGCCGAGACCGCGGCCTGGTGCAGCGGCGCCTTTTTCGCGGCCCGCACCACCAGGTCGTAGGCAGCCGCTCCGACGACGCCGGTCGCCAACCAGGCGACGCCTCTGCCGAACATTCCGTACGCCATCTTCCACACCCTCCTGGTGAATCGCTACCGAGCAAGACCCTGCCGACGTTAACATCAGAATATTGCTATACCAATATGTATTGTCTGAAGTCCGGGTCCGGATCCCGCAGTCACAGCACGCGGGTGATCTTCTCGGTCTCGATCCTGCGCTGTCGCGCCGCGGGATCGGCCTGGGTTCCGGCTGGTGCGGCCACCTGCACCAGCGACGCGCCGACGGCCAGGACTGCCAGCAGGTTGTCGACGAGTTCGTCCGGTCCGGTCCACGACGCGCTGGAAAGAACTCGATCGGACGACGTCAAACCCCTTGCTGCCGAAGATCTTTCGCAGTCCGCCAGAATCTCGCCGACCGAGCGGCCGGCGAGCGCGGGACCCGGGTGGCGCTCGGGGACGATCTGGTCGCCATGCACGCGCACCGCGGTGGCGTAGTCGGTGACGCCGATCGGCAGGTCGGGCGCGGGCCGGCCGAACGGGTCCAGCGACAGCACCGCGACCTCACCGCCTGATGCCGCCGCGCTCACCGCGGAGTCGGCCTCGTCGAGGCGTTCGACGGTGCACAACGCCATGTCCGTATGCGGGTCCGCCGCGCCTTCCAGCACGACCTCGGCGCCGATCCACCAGACGCCGAACAGCACCGCGGCGGTCTGCCAGTGCGCTGGCAGCAGGACGGCGACCCGGCTGCCCGGCCCGGCGCCCAGCTCGTCGCGCAGCAGGTTGCCGGTCTTGGCGGCCCAGTTGGCCAGGGTCGCCGCGGACAACTCGATGCGCTCGCCGTCGGCCCGGACGCCATCGTCGTAGTAGGTGATGCGTGGTCCGACCGGGTCGTCCCGCAGCATCGGCTCGAGGATGGCCCCCGAAAGAGTTGCGGGCATGCTCAATTGATGCAGTCCGGCTTGTCGGAGGCTGCGGTCAGGATGGGCGAGGGCGCTGGGACGTCTGGGTCGGTCGACCCGCCGGCGTTGGACACCTGGGCGGCCGCCACCTGGCTGTTCACGCCGCCGCTCAGCCCGGAGCCCGGGCCGCTGTAATCGCCGGACAGCACCACCCGGACGGTGCCCGGGGCTATCGACGCGTCGGCGACCACCGGAAGGCCGCCCAGTTGCCGGGCGACCGCCTGGGCTCCGACGTCGTCGCTCTTGGCCGCCCGCACCTGGCTGCCCTTGACGTGCCCGCCCGTGTTGTTGCCGACGGAGCCGGTGGTGAATCCCTTGGCGCTCAACACGTCCGACACCGCCGCGGCCAGGCCGTTGATGTCGGTGTCGTTGAACACGCTGGCTGTCGTCTTGGCCGGGCTGTAGGTCAGCTCGTCGGTCTTGCCCTCGTCCTGGTTGTGCAACAGGCCGGCGACCCAGTCCTGCACCTGGTGCGGGTCCACCCGCACCACGCTCTGCATGCCGTCGTCGCTCCAGCCGGCGCCGTCGAGCACCGGGATGGTGGCGAAC
>NZ_JBMIOP010000132.1:0-3098 GCF_049197365.1 Mycobacterium sp. THU-M104 | reverse complement strand
GTCGGCGACGTCGACATCGTCGTCACGCTGGGAAACGAGGCCCACGTCGAGCCGGTCGGAGGCACCAGGTTCGAAACCTGGGACATCGACGAGCCGTCCACACGTGACATCGACGGGATCGAGCGCATGCGGCTGATCCGCGACGACATCGCGACCCGGGTGCGGCTGCTCGCCGAGCAGCTGCGCACCACAGCACCGGCACAGACCAAGACCGTTGGAAACCGAGGAGATCGTTCGATGAGCAAGGTTCAGGTGTTCGAGCCAGCATTGTGTTGCGCCACGGGCGTGTGTGGCGAAGACGTCGACCAACAACTGGTCAGGTTCTCCGCCGACCTGGATTACATCCGCAGCCGCGGCGGTGACGTTTCCCGCTACAACTTGGCAAGCGAACCCCGCGCGTTCGCCGAGTGCGACACCGTGAAAGCGTTCCTGCACGTTGCCGGATCCGACGGGCTGCCGCTGGTGCTGGTGGATGGAGTCACCGCGATGACCGGGCGCTACCCCGACCGCGCCCAGCTCGCCGCCTGGGCAGGCGTCGAGGCTCCCGGCCCGGCCGGACCGACCAGCCTCGATATCACCGCGACGACCACTGCCGGAGGCGGTTGCTGCAGCACCGACAGCTCAGGCGCCACCGACTGCTGCTGAAAGAACCGGCTACTCGCATGAAGTTTCTGGACGCTCCGCCACGATTTCTGTTCTTCACCGGCAAGGGCGGGGTGGGCAAGACCTCCATCGCATGTGCCACCGCGATCGCGCTGGCCCGCCACGGCAAGAAGGTGCTACTGGTCAGCACCGACCCGGCGTCCAACGTCGGACAGGTCTTCGGGCTGACGATCGGCAACACCATCACCGCGATCCCCGCGATCCAGGGTCTGTGGGCAATGGAAATCGACCCCGAACAGGCCGCCGACGCCTACCGCGAACGCATCGTCGGCCCGGTGCGCGGGTTGTTGCCGGACGCGGAGGTGGCGTCGATCACCGAACAGCTCTCCGGCTCGTGCACCACCGAGATCGCCTCCTTCAACGAATTCACCGCACTGCTCACCGATTCCGACGGCGAACTCGGCCAGTTCGACCATGTGCTGTTCGATACCGCCCCTACCGGGCACACCATCCGCCTGCTGCAATTGCCGGGCTCGTGGACTGACTTCCTCAACGAGGGCAAGGGCGATGCGTCCTGTCTGGGACCGCTGTCCGGTCTGGAGAAACAACGCGTCGTCTACGCCGGGGCAGTCGCCGCGCTGGCCGATCCCCAGCGCACCCGCCTGGTGCTGGTGGCCCGTGCGCAAAGGTCGACGCTGGCCGAGATCACCCGCACGCACCGTGAACTCGCTGCGATCGGCTTGACCCACCAGTACGTCGTGATCAACGGTGTCCTGCCCGCATCTGCCGGGCACAGCGACCCGCTCGCTGCGGAGATCCACGACCGCGAACAGCGGGCGGTCGCGTCGCTTCCCGACGAACTACGGGCGCTGCCGCTGGACCGCGTCGACCTCAAGCCCACCAACATCGTCGGCCTGGACGCCCTGGCGTCGCTGTTCACCGCGGATGCGGACGTACCGCAGGTGCAACAAGAGATGGCCCCCGACGTGATCGACGCCCCGCTGGCGAATCTGATCGATGAACTGGCCACCGGGGACCACGGATTGATCATGTGCATGGGCAAGGGCGGCGTCGGGAAAACGACCATCGCCGCCGCGATCGCTGTGGCCCTCGCCGAGCGTGGTCACCACGTGCACCTGACCACGACCGACCCCGCCGCGCACCTCACCGACACCCTCCACGGAACACTCGAGAAGCTGCAGGTGTCGACCATCGACCCGGCCGAGGCGACCCGCAACTACCGCGACCATGTGCTGGCCACCAAGGGCGCCGCACTCGATGAGGAAGGCCGAGCGACCCTCGCCGAGGATCTTCGCTCGCCATGCACCGAGGAAGTCGCCGTGTTCCAGGCATTCTCACGCGTCATCGGTGAATCGCTGCACAAGTTCGTCGTCGTCGACACTGCCCCGACCGGGCACACGCTGCTGCTCCTCGATGCCACCGGCTCCTACCATCGCGAGGTTGCCCGGCAACTGGGCGATCGACACTTCACGACTCCGCTGATGAGGTTGCAGGACCCGCAGCAAACCAAAGTCATCATCGTCACCCTGCCCGAGACCACCCCGGTCCTGGAAGCGGCCGGACTGCAGGACGAACTCGAACGCGCCGGCATCCGCCCCTGGGCCTGGGTGATCGACAACTCCCTGGCGGCCGCCAACCCGACCGCACCTCTGCTCCGGCAGCGCGCCATCGCGGAACTACCAGAGATCGACAAGGTGAGGGGCCGGCACACGAATCGGGTTGCGGTGGTGCCGTTGCTTGCGACCGAACCGGTGGGCATACCCGCGCTGGAAGCGCTCGGGACGGCCCGAGGCGTCATGGCCCGGTAACCAGCAGCGACATCGACGTCGGTGTCATTGGGGCGGTTTCCGGAATCAGCGAGAATTTCTGTAGCACAGTGTGTTTCATGATCCAGTAAGACCACGATGCACGCCGTTCGCCGACCAGCAATCCAGCGGTGCAGAGCACCTTGAGGCGCTGGGAGATGGTGGGTTGTGTCAGTTAAGTCACCGATTGGATGGCGACCAGCTGCTGAAAGCCGCTGGCGCCGAACGCGTTACTGACGATCAGCGTTAGGCAGTTGTCGCTGTCGCGACGCAGATTCGCACCATGATGACGACACGCTGACCCCACCGCTCAGCGGATCACCGCCCAGGTGGAGCCAAAATTCGTGCAGAAAAACGACCCAACTGGGGCCAACTCAGGTGATCACACGCATACCCTGCTCCGGGATGCTCCGGGTCCAAATACATGGCCAAACCCATTGAATGACAAGTCATAGTCGCCTCGCGGTCTCAGGCACGTTACCGGTAACCCTCAATATTCGATCTGCCCGCATTCGGTCGTTTCGGGAAGATGCCATGGACTCAGGATTCGCTAAACGGTTGGTGTCGGATCGCTTTGGTTGGTCGCCCTGGATGGCCTCGAGGTGCGAGGACGCCGTCCTGTTTGCTGGTGTTCGTTCTCATCCAATCTGGGGCAGGTCCACGATCCGG
>NZ_JBMIOP010000126.1:0-21048 GCF_049197365.1 Mycobacterium sp. THU-M104 | reverse complement strand
CAATCGATCTCGTCGCACAGTCGGGCCAACGGATCCGCGGCGCGAATGTCCCCGAGCCGCAACGCCTCATACCATGCCCGCAGCGCCGTGCCCGGCTGGCCGCCGCGTTCGGCCATCCGCGCGGCGTCCCGGGCTGCGGCTATGGCACCGTGTGTGTCGCGCACCGCGGCCAGCCGCCAGGCCCGCGCCACACCGAGCTCGGGAGCGAACAGCGCCGACTTGGTTCCGTGGCGAGAGTCAGCCCTGCTCAATGTTTTTGCCGCCGCCGCGGTGTCGCCCAGTTGCGCCAGCGCGGTGGCCAGTAGCGTCAACGACAGCGGTCCCCACGAATACCCGGTGCGTTCCAGCGCGGTGGCCGCCGGGCCGAGCAGCGCGGCGGCCCGGCCGAATTCCCCGGCGGCGATCAGCACATGGGCCAGCAGCACTTCGCCGATCGCGCGGCCCGGCTGCTGCAGCTCGGCGAAATCGGTGAACTGCTGGGCGAGCTCGGCCGCCGCGTCCAGCCGGCCGGCCATCACCAGCGCGGTGGTCTGCCCCAACCCGATGGTGAAACGCAGCAGCCCGGGATGTTCTGCGGCCAGGGCGCGTTGGGCCATGGGCTCGACGTCGGCGAACCGGCCCTGCCGCGCTGAGCACAGCGCGGCCGCGCTGGCCGCCCAGGCCACCGCCTGGTCGTCGGCCGACGGCGATGCCAGCACCTTTCGGGCGATCTCGACGGCATGGCCGACGTTGCCGGCGTTCATCGCGAAGGTGGCGCTCAGCGCGTCCAGAGTGGTCAGCGAGGCAGCGTCGGCGATTCTGGTGCGGACGGTCCGCAGGAACGCGGTGGCGCGTTCGGGCTCGCCGAGCATCCAGAACTGGTTGGCCGCGCGCAGCAGCGTGAAGGCCATCAGGTCGGGTTCGGCCAACGCGGCGCCGTCGACGGCGCTCAGCACCGCCTCGGTCTCGCGGCCACGACCCTGCCACGCCAGCGCATGGGCCAACGGCAGCCGCGCCGCGAGGTCCCCAGAACTGTCCAGCACCGAGCGGGCCAGCGCCGAGCGGGCCAGCCGTTCACCCAGATCGAGGTCACCGAGCCGCAGGGCCTGTTCGGCGGCGGCGACCACCTCGGAAACCGGCTGCGGGGCGTCGCTGTCCAGCGCCAGGGACGCCAGCCGCAGCCGCTCGGACAGATGCCCGGGCTCACGCCGGGACAGCAACGCGACGATCTCGGTGCGCCGTCGCCGGGCACCGTCGGGTCCGAGCGCGGCTCGGGCCCGCTCGGCGAACAGCGGGTGCGCGGTGTAGACCACCGGTACGCCGCGTTCCCGCGTCTCCGCCGCGCCCCAGTCCTGCGCCTGCGAGACGGCGCCCTCCCCGGCCAAAACGGTCAGGTCGGCCAGCGTCAGCGGTTCCTCGACGGCAAGGTAGTCCAGCACCGACCGCGCCGGTGCGGGCAGCGCGGCGATGAACTCGTCGACCTCGACCGGGTCGGTCGGCCCGCCGGGCGCCGTGACGTCGATGCGCTCCAGCAGATCGTCGGTCCACAGCGCCGCAATGGCCTCGGGGGTGTGCGGTGCGGCGTCCGCGCGGGCGGTGACGACCAACCGGACCGTGCCGGCCAGCGCCAACTGGTAGACCAACGTGGCCGACAGGATGTCCAGGTGGTGGGCGTCCTCGACGACCAGGAGCAGATCCTCTCCTTCCAGCTCGCTTTCCAGTGCGGCTCTGGCCGCACGCAGCAGCGCGGCCGGCTTGCCGATGTCGGCGATCGCGACCAGATGGCTGAAGGCCCCGAACGGCACCGCCCGCTCGCCCGGGGTGCCGGTGACCCACCGGGTGAGCAGCCTCGGGCGTCGGTGGGCGAGGCGCTCGGCGGCCAACCGCGCCACTGTGGATTTCCCGACGCCGTCGGGCCCGAGCACGACGGCTCCGGCGCCCTGGGCGAGGGCGTCGTTGCAGCGGTCCAGTGCCGCCGCGTGCCGCGGGACGTTCCAGCGAATCGGCACCGTCAGATCCTATTGCGGACGAGAGCCAGGTGGGGCCCATCGGTGGGCGCGCCGCCGGGTCGTGGTCTACCTTTGGCGGGCATGGGCCCGCAAGGCAACGTGACCGGCAGATGGGCCGTCTGCGTGTACTGCGCGTCGACACCGACGCATCCCGAATTGCTCGGCCTGGCCGCCGAACTCGGCGAGGCGATCGCCGAGCGCGGCTGGACTCTGGTGTGGGGCGGCGGCCGGGTTTCGGCGATGGGGGCGGTGGCCGGCGGGGCGCGGGCCCGCGGCGGGGACACCGTCGGCGTCATCCCGCGGAATCTGATGCGCCACGAGATCGCCGACACCGACGCCGACGAGCTGATCGTCAGCGACACCATGCGCGACCGCAAGCGCACGATGGAAGACCTGGCCGACGCCTTCGTCGTCCTGCCCGGTGGTATCGGCACCCTCGACGAGCTGTTCGACGCGTGGACCACCGGCTACCTCGGGATACACGGCAAGCCGATCGTGCTGCTGGACCCGTGGGGGCATTACCAGGGGTTGTGGGGCTGGTTGTGCGGGCTGAACGACAGCGGTTATGTCTCGCAGTCGGCGATGGACCGGTTGGTGCTGGTCGACAAGGTGAGTGCCGCGATCGACGCGTGTGCGCCCGCCTGAGCCAGCGTCGACCGGTTGTGCCGGCGGGTTGGCGGTTGTGCCGACGGGTTGGATCGTCGGTCTCCGCAGCGGGCCGTCCCGGCTCGCACCGTCGCCCGATAGGCTGGCCGCCGAGCTGCACTGTTGACCGAGTTGGCCTGCGGGTAGGGAATAGAGGAATCGACGTGTCCGAATACGGCGGGCGTGCGCGCACAGCGGTCGGCCTGACCGACATCGCAGTCAGGCTGCCGGGCGTGCTGGCCGATGTGCCGGTCATCGTGCGCGGGGCGCTCACCGGGCTGCTGGCCCGACCGGGTTCGGCGAAGTCGATCGGCACGGTGTTCCAGGAGCGGGCCGCTCGCCACGGAGACCGGGTCTTTCTGCGGTTCGGCGACCAGGAAGTGACCTACCGGGACGCCAACGCGACCGCCAACCGCTACGCCGCGGTGCTGGCCGCGCGAGGCGTCGGCAGGGGCGACGTCGTCGCGATCATGCTGCGCAACTCGCCCAACACGGTGCTGGCCGCGCTGGCCACGGTCAAATGCGGTGCCGTCGCCGGAATGATCAACTACCACCAGCGCGGCGAAGTGCTGGCTCACAGCCTGGGCCTGTTGGACGCCAAGGTGTTGATCGCGGAGACCGACCTGGTGAGCGCGGTCGCCGAGTGCGGAGCCGCCGGCAGCACCGAGATCCTCACCGTCGAAGACCTCGAGCGATACGCCGTGAGCGCTCTGGCCAGCAACCCGGCGTCCGTCTCGGCCGTGCGGGCCGGCGATCCCGCGTTCTACATCTTCACCTCCGGCACCACGGGGTTCCCCAAGGCCAGCGTGATGACGCACCTGCGGTGGCTCAATGCGCTGGCCGCGTTCGGTGGTGTGGGGTTGCGGCTGAAAAGCTCCGACGCGCTCTACAGCTGCCTGCCGCTGTATCACAACAACGCACTGACGGTGGCGCTGTCCTCGGTGATCAACTCGGGGGCGACCCTGGTGCTGGGCTCGTCGTTTTCGTCGTCCAGATTCTGGGACGAGGTGATCGCGGGCGGGGCCACCGCGTTCATCTACATAGGCGAGATCTGCCGGTACCTGCTCAATCAGCCGCCCAAGCCGACCGACCGTGCGCACAACATCCGGGTGATCGCGGGCAACGGGCTGCGCTCGGAGATCTGGGACGAGTTCACCCAACGGTTCGGCATCGGCCGCGTCTGCGAGTTCTACGCCTCGAGTGAGGGCAACGTCGCGTTCATCAACGTCTTCAACGTGCCCAGGACCACCGGACTGTTCCCGATGCCGCTGGCCTACGTGGAGTACGACCCCGATACCGGCGCGCCGGTGCGCGACGAGAGCGGCCGGGTGCGCCGGGTTCCGGCCGGACAACCCGGCCTGTTGCTCAGCCCGGTCAATCGGCTGCAGCCCTTTGATGGTTACACCGACCAGGAATCCAGCGAAAAGAAGTTGGTGCGCAACGCTTTCCGCGAGGGTGACTGCTGGTTCAACTCGGGAGACGTGATGAGCCCGCAAGGCCTGGGGCATGCCGCCTTCGTCGACCGGCTCGGCGACACCTTCCGCTGGAAGGGCGAAAACGTCGCCACCACGCAGGTCGAGGCGGCGCTGGCGTGCGACGACTCCGTCGAGGATTGCACGGTGTTCGGTGTCGAGGTTCCCCACACCGGAGGGCGCGCCGGGATGGCCGCGGTCAAGCTGTTCGAGGGCGCCGAGTTCGACGGTCACGCGCTGGCCCGCGCGGTGTACAGCCGCCTTCCCGCGTACGCGCTGCCGTTGTTCGTGCGGGTGGTGGAGTCGATCGAACAGACCACGACGTTCAAGAGCCGCAAGGTCCAGTTGCGCGAGCAGGGCTACAGCTTTTCTGGCCCCGGCTCCACGGATCCGCTGTATGTGCTGGCCGGCCGCGACGAGGGGTATGTGCCGTACTACGACGAGTACCCCGACGAGGTGGCGGCCGGTGCGCGACCACGGGGTTGACGGCCCTGTTCGGCGGGCGTGACGCCACGACGCGAATCGCGCCGGAAGCCGCCCTGGCGTTACGCGCCCGAGCGGCGGCCAGGCACCATGTATACGTGCAGTCCACTCTGTGCGGCCGCCCGGTCGCAGGGGATCGCCCGCTGATCATGGCGATCGTCAACCGCACCCCGGATTCCTTCTACGACCGCGGTGCCACCTTCAGCGACGGCGCCGCCAGGGACGCGGTGCACCGGGCCGTCGCCGACGGCGCCGACGTGATCGACGTGGGCGGTGTCAAGGCGGGGCCTGGTGACACCGTCGACGCGGACACCGAGATCGCCCGTCTGGTGCCGTTCATCGAGTGGCTGCGCAGCGCCTACCCGGACCAGCTGGTCAGTGCCGACACCTGGCGCTCGGAGGTGGCCAGGGTGGCCTGCCGGGCCGGCGCGGACCTGATCAACGACACCTGGGGCGGCATCGACCCGGACCTGCCCGCGGTGGCCGCCGAGTTCGGGGCGGGCCTGGTCTGTTCGCACACCGGCGGCGCGCTGCCACGCACCCGCCCGTTCCGGGTGAACTACGGCACGTCGGACCGCGGTGTGGTGGACGACGTGATCCGTCGGGTCACCGAGGCCGCCGAGCAGGCGGTGGCGGCGGGGGTGGCCCCCGACAGGGTGCTCATCGACCCTGCCCACGACTTCGGCAAGAACACCTTCCACGGGCTGGCGCTGTTGCGCCACGTGGGCGATCTCGTCAACACGGGGTGGCCGGTGCTCATGGCTTTGAGCAACAAGGACTTCGTCGGGGAGACTCTTGGAGTGGGATTGACCGAGCGGTTCGAGGGAACACTGGCGGCGACCGCGCTGGCGGCGGCCGCGGGCGCGCGAATGTTTCGGGTGCACCAGGTCGCGGCCACCCGGAGGGTACTGGAAATGGTGGCCTCGATCCAGGGAACTCGCCCGCCGGCGCGCACGGTGAGGGGACTCGCATGACGGCATCGGAGATGGTCGCCGGCGAACTGGCCCGGCAGGGGAGGGTGTCCGGCCGGCCGGGAGACGTCTGGTTGTCCGACCGCTGGTACCGGCCCGGCTGGACCGTCGGTGAGCTGGAAGCCGCGAAGGCCGGGCGGACCATCTCGGTGGTGCTGCCGGCCCTCAACGAGCAAGACACCGTCCAATCGGTGATCGAGAGCGTCTCGCCGCTGCTCCGAGACGGCGAGGGCCTGATCGACGAACTGATCGTGCTGGACTCCGGCTCGACCGACGACACCGTGATCCGCGCCATCGCCGCGGGCGCCCGCGTCGTCAGCCGCGAACAGGCGCTTCCCGAGGTGCCGACCCGGCCCGGCAAGGGCGAGGCGCTGTGGCGCTCGCTGGCGGCCACCAGCGGCGACATCGTGGTGTTCGTCGACTCCGACCTGATCGACCCGCATCCGATGTTCGTGCCGTGGCTGGTCGGTCCGCTGCTCACCGGCGACGATGTCCAGCTGGTGAAGAGCGTCTATCGGAGGCCTCTGCAGGTCGGCGACGCGGACGGCGCCGCGGGGGATACGGGCGGCGGGCGGGTCACCGAGCTGGTGGCCCGGCCGCTGCTGGCGGCGCTGCGGCCGGAGCTGGGCTGCATCCTGCAACCGCTCGGCGGTGAGTACGCGGCGACCCGGGAACTGTTGACCTCGCTGCCGTTCGCCCCGGGCTACGGCGTGGAGATCGGCCTGCTTGTCGACACCTTCGACCGGGTGGGGCTCGGCGGGATCGCACAGGTCAATCTGGGAATACGGGCGCACCGTAACCGGCCGTTGGCCGAGCTGGGCGCGATGAGCCGCCAGGTGATCGCCACCTTGCTCTCGCGCTGCGGGATCCCCGACTCCGGGGTGGGTCTGACCCAGTTCCTCGTCGACGGGTCCGGCGGTTTCGGCTTCACCCAGCGCACCTCGCCGGTGTCGCTGGCCGATCGGCCGCCGATGACAACCGTCCGTCCGCGTTGATCCCCGGGCTGTCGGCGCGATAAGCGCGATAGGGCAGTATCGGTCACGTGGTGTTGGTGTTGCTGTACCTGGTCGGGCTGGTGCTGGTCGCGATTGTGCTGTTCGGCGCGGCCAGCCTGCTGTTCGGTCGCGGCGAGCAGCTGCCGCCCCTGCCGCGGGGGACGACGGCGACGGTGTTGCCCGCTTACGGTGTGACCGGCTCCGACGTCGACGCCGTCAAATTCACCCAGGTGTTGCGCGGATACAAGACCAGTGAGGTGGACTGGGTACTGGACCGCCTCGCGCGCGAGCTCGAGGCCCTGCGCGGGCAGCTCGCGGCGGCCCATGCGTCGGCTGCCGCGGCAAGAACGTGTCCCGGTCGCGATCCGGTGGAACAGGAGGGTGGCCAGGATCGTCAGGACTGAGGTGGGCGAAGACGAGCTGGTTCGCTGCGGCTGGGCTTCGGTGCGGCCCGGGTCCGATCTCGATCTGTACCGCGAATACCACGACCAGGAGTGGGGCCGCCCGGTGCGCGACGGGGTGGCGCTGTTCGAGCGGTTGAGCCTGGAGGCCTTCCAGAGCGGTCTGTCGTGGTTGGTCATCCTGCGCAAGCGCGAAAATTTCCGGCGCGCGTTCTGCGCGTTCGACGTCGAGAAGGTGGCCGGATACACCGATGCCGACGTGCGGCGGCTGCTGGCCGAACCGGGAATCGTCCGCAACCGGGCCAAGATCGAGGCAACGATCGCCAACGCGCGCGCGGCTGCCGAGCTCGGATCTCCGGACGATCTGTCCAGGCTGCTGTGGTCGTTCGCGCCCCAGCCACGGCCACGGCCGACCGACGGCAGCCAAATCCCCTCGGCCACTGCCGAATCGAAGGCGATGGCGCACGAGCTGAAACGGCGCGGATTCCGTTTCGTGGGGCCGATCACCGCCTATGCGCTGATGCAGGCAACCGGCATGGTCGACGACCACATTCGTGCGTGCTGGGTGCCCACGTCGGGCCGCTGAGACCGGAGACCAGGGTCTTGGTGCACGTCGTGACCCCCATAGGGGACAATGGGGGGGTGATTTGGCTGTTCGATGTCGGGCGTGGCAGGAAGTTCGCCGGCGGGGCATGCTCGACGCCCACCAGGCCCGCGGGAGCGGGCTGGCCCGACTGTGGAGGGAGCACTCGATGGCGGCGATGAAGCCCCGGACCGGCGATGGTCCTTTGGAAGCGACCAAGGAGGGGCGGGGCATCGTGATGCGGGTACCACTCGAGGGAGGTGGCCGATTGGTCGTCGAGTTGACGCCCGACGAAGCCGCTGCCCTGGGTGACGAACTCAAAGGTGTCACCAGCTCCACCTGAGATCTGCGTGGCCAAAGGCCGCCAAACGTCGCCAAAGGCCTGGGCGCTATGCACACACCCTCTGGTAGACGTCCAGTGTCCGCGCGGCGGCGTGGGCCCAGGAGAATTCCTCGATGCAGCGCTGCCGTCCCGCCCGGCCGTAGCGTTCGGCTTTTCCTGGGTCGGCGATCAGCTCGTTGACCGCCTCGGCCAATGCGGCCCGGTATCCGCACGCGTCGTCGGGTTCGTAATGGACCAGCGAACCGGTGATGCCGTCGGTGACCACCTCGGGTATGCCGCCGACGTCGGAGGCCACCACCGCGGTCCCGCAGGCCATCGCCTCCAGGTTGACGATGCCCAGCGGCTCGTACACCGAGGGGCAGACGAAAACACTAGCGGCCGAGAGGATTTCGCGCAGATCTGCGGTGGGAAGCATCTCCTGCACCCAGAAGACACCGGAGCGCGCGCGGGCCAGTTCGGCTACCGCGCTGCGCACCTCTTCGGCCAGTTCCGGGGTGTCAGGGGCGCCGGCGCACAGGATCAGCTGTACCTCGGGGCTGAAATGGTGTGCGGCGGCGACCAGGTGGGAGACACCCTTCTGCCGGGTGATCCTGCCGACGAAGGCCACGATCGGTCTGCTCCGGTCGACCCCGAGTTCGGCCAGCAGCGAGCCGCCGGCTGCCGCGGGACCGGCGGGATACCAGACATCGGCGTCGACACCGTTCCGGATGACATGCACGCGTCCGGGATCCAGTGCGGGGTAGACGCGCAGCACGTCGTCGCGCATGCCGGAACTGACCGCGATGACGGCGTCGGCGGCGAGCACCGCGGTGTGCTCCACCCAGGTCGACACCCGATAGCCCCCGCCGAGCTGTTCGGCCTTCCACGGCCGCAGCGGCTCGAGGGAATGCGCGGTCAGCACGTGGGGGATGCCGTAGAGCAACGCGCTCAGGTGCCCGGCCAGGCCGGTGTACCAGGTATGCGAATGCACGATGGTGGCTGCCGAGGCGGCGTTGACCATCATCAGGTCCGACGACAACGCCGACAGGGCCGCGTTGGCGCCCTGCAACCGGGGATCGGGCTGCTGGGCCTGTGCTCCCGGGCGAGTCGCGCCCATGCAATGTACGTCGACGTCACACAGCCGGCGCAGCTGGGCGACCAGCTCCGTGACGTGGACTCCGGCTCCGCCGTAGACCTCCGGTGGGTACTCCCGCGTCATCATCGCCACCCGCATATCGGCACCGTAGTGCGGCGAAGGCGAAACCCGCGAATCGGGCCGAGGAGCGGCCGGAGGATGCGGCCCGGCGCGGCGACGAGGCGGGGACGGTGGGCCGCGGTGCGGTCCGGGCGGGCCAAATACCTTGACGGACAGCCCGTCAGAGCCGTAAAAACCCAGGCTCCCTCTGGCAGCAGTTCGCAACGGCCGATAGGTTTGTGCCATGAGGGAAGCGCCACACGTGCTGGGCATCGTCCTGGCCGGCGGTGAGGGCAAGCGGCTGTATCCGCTGACCGCGGACCGGGCCAAGCCCGCAGTTCCCTTCGGGGGTGCGTACCGCCTGATCGATTTCGTGCTGTCCAATCTGGTGAATGCCCGATTCCTGCGGATCTGTGTTCTCACGCAATACAAGTCGCATTCACTCGACCGTCACATTTCGCAGAACTGGCGGTTGTCCGGCCTGGCCGGTGAGTACATCACGCCGGTGCCGGCGCAGCAGCGACTCGGCCCGCGCTGGTACACCGGCTCGGCCGATGCGATCTATCAGTCACTCAATTTGATCTACGACGAAGACCCCGACTACATCGTCGTTTTCGGCGCCGACCACGTGTACCGGATGGACCCAGAGCAGATGGTCCGGTTCCACATCGACAGCGGGGCCGGCGCGACGGTGGCCGGTATCCGCGCCCCGCGCAGCGAGGCCACCGCCTTCGGGTGTATCGACGCCGACGACTCCGGCCGCATCCGCGAGTTCGTGGAGAAGCCGCTGGACCCGCCGGGAACCCCTGACGACCCGGGTTCCACGTTCGTGTCGATGGGCAACTACATCTTCACCACCAAGGTGCTCATCGACGCGATCCGCGCCGACGCCGACGACGACCACTCCGATCACGACATGGGCGGCGACATCATCCCGCGGTTGGTCAACGACGGAATGGCAGCGGTCTACGACTTCAGCGACAACGAGGTGCCCGGAGCCACGGACCGCGACCGGGCCTACTGGCGCGACGTCGGGACACTGGACTCCTTCTACGACGCACACATGGATCTGGTGTCGGTGCATCCGGTCTTCAACCTCTACAACAGGCGCTGGCCGATCCGCGGCGAGTCGGACAACCTGGCACCGGCGAAGTTCGTCAACGGCGGCTCGGCGCAGGAGTCGGTGGTGGGGGCCGGCAGCATCATCTCGGCGGCGTCGGTGCGCAACTCGGTGCTGTCGTCCAACGTCGTGGTCGACGACGGTGCGATCGTGGAGGGCAGCGTGATCATGCCGGGCGCGCGGGTGGGCCGCGGCGCGGTGGTGCGCCACGCGATCCTGGACAAGAACGTCGTAGTCGGGCCCGGGGAGATGGTCGGGGTGGACCTGGAACGGGACCGGGAGCGGTTTGCGGTCAGCGCCGGTGGCGTGGTCGCGGTGGGCAAGGGCGTCTGGATCTAGAGCACCTTGGTCGTTAGCCCGTAGTTTCCCCCACTGAGTGGACTGCGAATCCCCGATGTTGTTCGTGAGCAGGTTTTTGGCGTTCATGCTGGGCATGCAACGTACTCATGAATGATCAGGATTCAGTCGGCGTGTTTACCTGCAATGTCGTGAACATAGCGCAGATGAGCTGATGATAACGTAATCATGTATGTGACACGGGTTCCGAACCGTGGGTCACCATCGGCGGTACTGTTGCGGGAAAGCTACCGCGATGACGGCAACGTGAGAACGCGCACCCTGGCCAACCTGTCGCGCTGGCCCGAACACAAGGTGCAAAAGCCACGACGTGCCCTCAAAGGCCTGCCGGCGGCGCCGGATCTAGGAGGGCGCTGAATAATTGGCGCGCCTCTCCGGAAACATGGTCTGAGCTGGGATAATTGGTTCATGCAGGGTGTTGAGCGGGTGGATCGGGAATTGTTGGACGCCGAGGCGCTGGTCGGTCATCTGGTGGCTGAGGGCAGCATGTTCGCGTTTTTGGCCGCACATCGTCAGGATGTGTTCCCGGACAATGCGTTCGAGGACTTGTTCCCGTCCGGGAAGGGCCGGCCCTCGATCCCGGTGTCGGTGATGGCCGCGATTCTGGTGTTGCAGACCCTGCATGACCTGTCGGATCGGGAGACCGCCGAGGCGGCCCGTTGTGGCAACACATCGACGCGGCGACCGCAAGACTGGTTACCGACGAAACGCCGCGCGTTTCGCTGTGATGTTTGTGCCGGGGGCGCTGCTGTAGCGGTGTTGTAGCGGTGTTGCAAGGAGGAGCAAACAACAACCCGCGGGCGTTTGACTGGCCCTGCTAATCTCGAATCCCAGGTGTCGGTCAAGGCACTTGTGGCGCGCCGGAATGGAGTAAGGACGAGGCTCGGCGCCACGACCAGCGTGGAAACTGCATCACCCCAATCCGACAAGTTGAGCAATCCGACAGCCCCGGCACAGGTCAGGGGAAGGACGTCAGCCAAATGGCCTCATCGGTGACCGGATGAACGTTTTACTACCCAGGGCCACCGCCATGGTGCTTGATAAGTGGAAGGTCATCTACGCAATCACGCCCGAGCTGATGGGCACGAGCATGCTGTGGATGATGTCGGGGCTGCAAAACGAAGACCCCGCTCGCTATGTGGCCCACTGCCGGGCACCCGAGGTTACCCGCGCACTGGCTGTGCAGGACCCGGCGATCTGGCAACAGTGGTTCAAGCCGCTGCATCTGCTCCCGGCGGACGCAATCGAGCAAGTTACCAGTGAAGACGGCTGGTTCCGGTTTGGTTGGGCCCGGCACCCTGTGGACCGATTATGGTCGGCCTGGCAGTCGAAGCTGCTGCTTCGCGAGCCGCTGTTTGTGGAACTGTACGGCACGGCGCAGTGGTTCCCGCGTAGTCCAAAGGAGCTATCCGAAGGTCGACGGCGGTGGTGGGCACGACGAACAGCTCCCGCCCTCGGCGCCATTGCCGAGGGCTTCGAACGCTTCGTTGCCGCTCTGGCCCAGGACCTGCAGCTTCTCACCGCCGACCCGCACTGGGCACCACAGAGCTACTTGCTTCGCCCCAAAGTGTTTCCATACTCAGAGATTGGGCGCATCGAGTCGGCCCCGGTGACCCTCGGCCGACTCGAAAGCCACTTGCGGGCACAAGGCTGGCGGGGGACGCTCGACCTGAAACGGCTCAACGTCACGCTGCTGCCGCGCGTAGTCATCCGCGATCCGACGCTGCTGCGACTGATCGAGAAAATTTATAGCGATGACATGACCGCTTTCGAGTATGAGCCCGCGAATGTGGGCCGTCCGCCTTCTGCGGATGCCAGCGCCATTGCGGTAAGAGCAATGGCCGAACTGGTTGAGCGGCATGAGCGGATCGACGATCTTCACCGGATGCTCGCGCAAGATTACTACCCAGGGGCACCGGGCGGTTCCCCGGAAGTGGAGTAGCGAAAGGTGCACTGCCCCAACGAAGAGCGACAGGATCGCCGCATGGTGGTGAAGATACCCGAGGTCATCCAGCGCCCTAGCGATGACCTGATCACCGGTGCTTGCCTCGACTCCCCGCAGACGGGCCCGGTCGACAGATACGCGCTCGAGGTCAGCGGTTGGGTCGTAGGCAAGGCGCCGGTAGCCGAGGTGGAATTCGTCCACGAGGAAAGCGTGGTTGCGAGCTGCGAGCTAACTGTTTCGCGGCCCGATGTGGCCGAACTGTATGGCAGTTCGTCACAAGTGGGGTTCTCGAAGGCGATCGGAACGATCAGCCTCGCATCAGCCTTCACCATTGAGGTGAGGGTTGTCTTCCAGGATGGACGCCGACGCCAGATCGCGGAAATACGCGGCAGGCAATCGATACAAAGGGGGGCGGGCCCAGTGCACGACTTTGACGATGCGACCAACTCGTTCCGCATGCTCGGGGTTCCATATCTTGACTTCCTGACCGCATTGCACACCCATCTGACGCCGCGCACATACTTCGAGGTCGGCACAGAGACTGGGTCTTCGCTGGCGCTCGCGGGTTGCGACGCGATCGCGGTGGACCCTCAGTTTCAGCTTGAGGTTACCGCCACCGGCAACCGCAGGCGCACGTTCTTCTTCCAGATGCCGTCGGACACTTTCTTTGCGACCGAAAATGTGCGGCAGTTGCTGGGACGGCCGGTGGACATGGTCTTTTTGGATGGCATGCACCGGTTCGAATTCCTGCTGCGCGATCTGATCGGGACAGAGGCTGCCTGTCACCCCCGCTCACTGATCCTGCTGCATGATTGCGTGCCTTTGAATCCGCGGATGGCGTTGCGGCAGTGGTTGCCGGGCGATCCCTCGGAGAAAGACACCGCCGGCATGTGGACTGGCGACGTTTGGAAGTTACTGCCAATCCTGAAAAAGTACCGCCCGGATCTGCGACTACATGTGCTGGACTGCCCGCCGACTGGCCTGGTCGCCGTCACCCGCGTCGACCCGGCATCGCACGTTTTAGCCGATCGCTACTACGACATCATCGATGAGCACGCCGCAACCGTCATGGACGAGAATCGACTGCAGTCGTTGTGGGAAGAACTCGAAATGACCGACTCGGGTCCGCTCTGCGAGGAACCCGACCGCCTGACCGCGCTGTTCAGCCTCTACTGACCTCGATTTTTCACGGGGATGGTCGGATCTGGGGATCTCCTGACGTTTCCGTGGGTCGGGTTTCATGCTGCTCGACCGGGTAGTGCGGGGCACAGGGCGCCGCGGGTGAGCATGGCCATGCCGATCAGCGCCCCTGGGCTGTGAAACCCGTACGCACGCGTGGTCAAGGCCCGCAGGTGGGTATTGGTGGCTTCCGAGCGGGCATTCGACAGTTGGTGGTCGAGGGTGTTGCCGATGAGCTCCTTGTGACGGCGGACGGTGCGGGCTACGGCAACCAATTCCGGGCTGCGCGAGTGCGACGCCCAGGACAGCCAACCAGCCAGCAAACGACGGCCGTCGCGGCCTTTGACCCGAAACACCTCGCGGAGTTGCTCTTTGAGCAGATACGCCCGATACAGCGTGGCGTTGGTAGCCGTGATTGCGGCCAGGCTGGTGCGTTGCTCACCGGTCAAGTCGGCCGGGTTCTTGCGGGTCGCCCACCTCGCGTGCCGATCCCGCACGCCAGCTGCTGTCATGGTGCGTACTCGCACCTTGTCGAGGGCTTTGAGCGCCCAGGCCACGACATGAAACGGATCCAGGCAGATCACCGCGGCCGGGGCCCGGTCGAGCAGCGCGGCGTGAATCCATCGCGCCCCGTCACAG
The DNA here is from genome assembly GCF_049197365.1 of Mycobacterium sp. THU-M104. Classification (NCBI taxonomy): domain Bacteria; kingdom Bacillati; phylum Actinomycetota; class Actinomycetes; order Mycobacteriales; family Mycobacteriaceae; genus Mycobacterium; species Mycobacterium sp. THU-M104. The sequence goes on along the minus strand of NZ_JBMIOP010000126.1, from coordinate 6,753 downwards.
CTGACGTGAGTCAACGCCGCGGCACGTTGGGCGCCGAGCTGGTCGAAGAACTTCCCCAAGGTGTCCTGGTTGCGGCCTTCGGCTGCCCACACCAGCCGGCCGGTCGTGTGATCGATCACGCACGTCACGTAGCGATGTCCCTTGCGGTAGGCGATCTCGTCGATGCCGATGCGGGTCAACCCGGCCAGCAGGTCGTTAATGTCGCGGCCATCGGCGACCACCCGGCCCACGATCGCGGCGATGGTGCGCCAGGCCACCCGCAAAAACACCGCCACCACACTGATCGCGGCGTGCGCGCTCAACCACGCGGCTGTGTCCTCAACCGCCCAGGTGTGACGGGCCCCGGGCCGCGCCCACGGCACGTGGGCCACCACCACCGCATGCTCGGGGCAGGCCACCCGCGGCGCTGCGGCCTGCAGATAGGCCTTCATCGTCCCCAGATCCAGGCTGCGCCAGCGCCCGATCACGCCCCCGCCGTCATAGCCCGGACAGCGTTTCTGGCACCGCGAGCACCGGCTGGCCTGGTTCGCCTTGGGCCGCGCCTCAAACGCCAGCACCTCGCTGGTCACCGGCGCCTTGCCGCGCGAAGGCTCCGTCTCGATCATCACGTCATCGACGACCATGTCCTGGCCACCGAGGACCGCCGCGAATACCCTAAAATTGCGCAACGCCGTACACCCTCCTTCGTCTTGAACCCTCTAACAGTCCAAAACGTAAGCAGGACACGGCGTTGCGCCACAAAACCCCAGGTCACGAACCCGCGACTACGGCAGAAGAGCCACATCATCGCCAAAGTCCAACGCGGCCGCGCCACCCTCCACCAGATCAAACCGCAGACAGACCACTAGGAGACTCCCGGCATGGACGAACTGCCGCGCCGCGAACTGTTCGACGAGGAGCTATACCTTCGCACGTTTCGCGACATCGCGCTCGCCGTGCGCGATGGCGAATTCTCATCGGGCTACGAACATTGGGCACGGCATGGCCGGTTCGAGGTCACTTGCAGTCAGCGCATATCCGGATCAACGTTCCTGCTTCTGCGATCGCCCACGGTGTCGAGGCCCCTGGGGTCAGTGACGACCTGGCCAGCGACGATCCATTGGGTAATTTTACCGTCGGAGGGATCTCACTAATGGTCGCGGAGCCGGATGCCGCGCAGAAGCAGCATGCCGGGTGTAAACCCGTCAAGCGACCAAGGCGGGGTGGCCAGTCGGGTAACGCCAAGGCGGCATACCCCGTAGGCGACGCGCGTCGAGTTGAGCCGAGTCCGAACCACCGTGACGCAGAGCTGACCCGGAATTTCCGGAATCTAGTGAACGCCGGGGACATCGCGGGGGCAGCCACAATGGTCGCCGATGCTGTCGACGCTGCGGGGCCGTCCGACACGGCGGTCCTGCTCCTTGCCTTCGGGATATTCCGTCGCGCACACTTTCCACCCGGCCGGCTCATCATCAAGGCCCTTCAGGCCGGACTCACCGATGCGCAGTACCGGTCTCTCGTTACCACCTGGACCGAATACTGCCGTGCCGGATTGTCTGAGGCGGAGGTGGAAAGCTTCCTCACCGCGGTCACGACCGATCGCGGGATCCTGGATGGCACGCCGGACGGCCGGTCGACCGCCCTCAGCGACAGGCTTTTCCCGTTCATGTTGGCCACAATGATCGGCAGTATCAGGCTTCGGTCGACGCTGCCGATCCGTGTTTTCCACCACCTCCAGAAGGCGATCATCCACGAGCCTGACGACACCGTACGCTCCCGCATCTGGCCGATCCTGCAGCCCGCCCTCGATGACTACCTAAAGGTAGTCTCGACCCGCAGAATGCTGGGTGACTCTTCGGATTTGGCTTCGCTGGCCACTGAGGCCGCGACATCGCTATTCCGTGAATTCCGCGAGCAGAACACCGCTGAACGGATGCACCTGGTCAGGTACGAGTCAGAGCAGCAACGCGATCGGTTGCTAGCCGAGGTCCAACGCAATCCCGAGGATGCACGGTCGGTCGTGTTCCTCGCCGAGACCTATTTCCAGATGGGCGATTTCGCCGACGCTCGCAACTGGTGCACGCGACGAATCGAAATGGGCGGCAATGACGAGGAGATCTACTGGGCACTGTTGCGGTTGGCGGCCTCGATGGCGGAACTCGGCGAACCGTGGCCAAACGTTGAAGACGCCTACCTGCGCGCCTGGATGTTCCGTCCGACCCGTGCCGAAGCCCTTCACGCCATCGCCGTTCGATACCGCCTCGACCAACGCTATCGACTTGGTTACCTGCTTGCCCAGCAGGCGGCCGAAATCCCATTCCCCGGAGAGGACATCTTCGTCATGGGATACTTCGCCGAGATTTACGCTTGGCGCGCGCTCGATGAGCAGGCGGGGTGCGCAGCCTGGATCGGTGAACACGCTGAGGCGTTCGCGCTGTGCCGACGTCTAGTCGCCCGCCCTGACATCCCCGACTGCGACCGGCAACGCATCGCGACTAACCGCGACTTCTCAGTACCGGCCATGCTCGAGGCGGCCTCACCATATCCCGAAGCCGTGGTGCAGTCGCTGATCGCTGAACCCGGTGACGCCCAGATCGCCGTCACCCTCATCGCCGGACCAGACCGCCAAACCACCGAGCAAACACTGAACTCGTTCCTGAACTGCTGCCTCGACGTGTCACGGGTCGGGCGCTTCCTGGTCCTTGACACCGGCCTCTCGGCGCCTGACCGCGCTTCACTGAAGCGACGCTACGGATTCCTCGAGTTCATCCGTCGCAGATCCACCAGCAGACCAGGAACCGAACTGGCACAGCTTCACACCCAGATCGACGCACGGTACTGGCTACACCTCGGTCAAGGGTGGCAGTTCTTCGCCCTCGACAATCTCATCAGCCGCCTCATCGCGGTGCTGCGAGCCCAACCACAGGTATTCCAGGTCGGCATCAACTTCGCCGACGCCACCACCCTCACCGGCACCACCGCAGTCGAGGACCTAGCACACCGAACACCCGACGCCGGCCGCTACGCCTTCGCCGAAAGCTTGGCCCACGGCCCAGCAATGTTCGACACCACCCGATTTAACCCAGCCATCACCCGCGTTGACCCGGCCACCGGCCCGCGCGGCACCAAGCCACGCACTGCCAGTCTCGACGAGGTGCTCTGCATCCAACCGTTCTCCGAACTCGGGCAGCAGGACCGACAGATTCCAGCAGAGACACAATTTGCCCCTAAGATCGTACGCTCGGCGTACCCGAGTAAAGTCGCGCCACGTCTGAACCACGGATTGTCCGATATACGCCTGTCGGCGACACCGATTCTTGACGTGAAACCGGTTGTCCAGATGCCGTTCCACGATGTCCAGATTTGGTCGACCACCGGAATTGACCCTAGTTTCCAATTGCATCTGCCGCCGGGCTCTACTCTCCTACATCCCGGCTGGTACGTGCTGAGCGTGGCCCTACGGCCGACCGCAGGCCGATTAAGTCATCCAAAACTGTACCGTGATCATGGTGATGGCTTTAGAGAGCAAGACAGCGACTACCTTGTACTTGCCGACAACACTACCCATCACCGGCTGCTCACCAAGGTCGAACGTCCCATATACCGATTGCGCCTAGACCCCAGCGACAGCTATGAAGTCAGCGAATTCCTGTTAGGCAGTGTCCGTATTCGCCGGATCAGTCCGCAGGAGGCCCGGAACGAAACGTGGCTGCGAACCGTGCACGAGGTCTGCGTGGCGCTGCACCCCGGCCCGAGGAGTGCGCTCAAGAATCTGTATCGCAACACGCATGGGGGAACGGACTATTCCGAGTGGGTCAAGACCCATGACACTTTGGACGACAGCTTGCGCGCGCAGATCAGGGCCGATATTGAGGCAATGGTAGAACAGCCGTTGATCTCGATCATTTTACCCGTGTACAACACGCCCGAACGATGGCTGCGCGCGTGTCTGGACAGCGTCCGCAGCCAACTCTATGGCGTCTGGGAACTCTGCATTGCCGACGACGCCTCGACAGAACCACACGTGCGGCGTGTCTTGCAGGAGTACGCCGCTAAAGATAATCGGATCAAGGTCGTCTTTCGCGAGAAAAACGGTCATATATCGGCGGCATCAAACAGTGCACTGGAGCTAGCGAGGGGTAACTATGTGGCCCTGCTGGATCATGACGACGTGCTGCCCGAGCACGCCTTGTTTCACGTCGCCCAGACTATAATTAAACATCCCGAGGCGCGACTCATTTACTCCGATGAAGACAAGATCGACGAGGCTGGACAGCGCTTTGACCCATATTTCAAGCAGGACTGGAATCCCGTTCTGTTCTGTGGCCACAACATGTTCAGCCACTTCGGAGTTTATTCGCTTGCCTTGGTGCGCGACGTCGGTGGCTTTCGCGAAGGCTATGAAGGCAGTCAGGATTACGATCTGGCATTTCGCTGCATCGAACGCGTGGCACGTGAGCATATAGTCCATATTCCTCGTGTTCTCTACCACTGGCGCGCCATTGAGGGTTCAACGGCCCGCGGGCCAGGTGAGAAGAACTACGCGCACATTGCGGCGAAAAAATCCATAAATGCCCACTTCGAACGTCAAGGAATCAATGCCGAAATTGCGCCAATCGCGGACACCGGAAACTGGCGCGTTCGCTACCATCTCCCGGAACCTGAACCATCGGTGTCGGTGATCATTCCAACTCGGAATGGTGGTGAGACCCTGCGGCGTTGCTTGGACAGCGTCCGAGAACATACCGACTACAGCAACTACGAGATCGTGATCGTCAACAACCAATCCGACGAGCAAGCCACGCTCGACCTGCTCGAACAGGAAAGTCGCCGTGAACACCGACAAGTTATGTCGTTCGACGAGCCATTCAACTTTTCACGTCTGAACAACATCGCGGCGCTACAAAGCATTGGTGACATCTTGGTCTTTCTCAATGACGATACCGAAGTCATTACCGCGGGGTGGCTCAGGGAGCTCGCGTCACTGGCGATTCAGCCAGGTGTGGGGGCGGTAGGCGCGATGCTCTACTACCCGGATGATCATATTCAACACGCTGGCGTTATTCTTGGAATAAAAGGTGTGGCGGGTCACGCTTACCCTCGGAAGCCCCGCGGATACCCCGGCGATACAGGCCGTGCTATGTTAGTTCAAGAAATGTCGGCTGTCACCGCCGCCTGCATGGCCGTAAAGCGAGACCGCTTCGAGGACGTTCGCGGCTTCGACGAATCCCTCGCGGTCGCTTTCAACGATGTGGATTTCTGCCTGCGTCTTTCGCGAAAGGGCTACCACAACATATGGACACCCAACGCCGAACTCTATCACCACGAATCCCTCACCCGCGGCTCAGACACCGAACCGTCAAAGCGTCGCCGATTCGAGGCGGAATGTGACGCAATGCGCGAGCGTTGGGGCGACATGTTACTCAACGATCCCTATTACCACCCCGCACTCTCGCTTGACCACTGCGACTTCATCACGTATTCCAGTCCCCGCTACTAACGAAGCAACCGCCAATGACTGTACCCTTTGACCTCGCCGCGATCGTCACCAAAAACTGACCTGCCCGGCCGTTTTCGGACAGTTGTTTATTTATTCTTTTAGGCGGCCCTGTGGTTATGGAACCATTCGGACTGGGCCTCATTCGGCGTGCAGTGAGGGTTTCTCTGTAGTTTCCGCGTTGGAGAGTTGATAGTACGATCGCGGCGGCGACAATTGCCACGATTCTGTTTGGGGCACAGGCGGATTCGGCGTAGGGCGGCGCCACGGGGTGCCGGAAAGGTTGATGTGTGACGCTGTGACCTCGGGGTTTATGAGGCAGGGTCCCGGAAAAGTCGTGTTTCATGAGGTCAGCTTCAGCGCGAGGGCGCGATCTGGGTGTCTGGCGTGGTGTCGTAGGCGGGCGGCGATGTTGTCCCACCCATCGATTCGCAGGATGCTGATCGCGAAATTTCGGCAGGCGGTCGTCACCCGCGGCGCCTGGCCGATACGTACCTGCGAGCCGTCCTCATCGAAGGTCACGTCCCGCACCCAATGGAGGCGATTTTCTATGCCCCAATGCCCTTGGATCCAGGCGTAGAGCCGCTGCGGCGGTGCGTCGGTGTGGTCGGCAGAGGTGATCAGGTAGACGACCTCGACGGTCTTGGTTGCCTTGTCGGTGACGGTGCGGCGCAGCTGGGCTACCTGGGCTGCACGCGGAAAGTCGATCCAGTCGGGGACATCGGCGATCGTGATCGTGCGGGTGACTCGCCGGCCACGATCACATGCTTGTGGTCTTCGTGTAACGCGGTCGCGCAACCGGGGAGCGGGTCCACTCCGTGTCCATATCGGGCCGCCATGGCGGTCGGCACTCCACGATCGTCAGATGGCTGGCTCCGCAATGTCCGCCTCGACTCGCACCTCGTCACGGAGGTGCTCCGGCACCCGGTCCCGGCACCACCGCTGCACCCGTGCGATATCCGTCTCTGGCAGACCCGCCACTGCACTAGTGTTGCAAGTCGTCCCGTTGCGACGTCGACTGGAATCCGCCCGCAGCGGGAGGCACCAACTCAACGACCGCTCGATGGCACTTTTCCGCAGGTTATGCGAAGGCCTCGGTAGAGCTACAGGTGCCGACCTGGGATGCAGAGGACTTCGTCGAGGCTGGCGGTGTGAGGTTGGGCGTGGGCCGGTGGTCGTCGGTTGCTGTTGTGGGCTTCGGTGGTTGGGTTCAGGCGTGTGGTGTCGTACATTGCCGGGCCGCTGGCGACGGTGTCGGTGAGCAGGTAGCGGCCGGC
>NZ_JBMIOP010000116.1:0-8029 GCF_049197365.1 Mycobacterium sp. THU-M104 | reverse complement strand
GGCCGCGGCGACGTAGAAGGCCAGCAGGATGGCGGCGGTGCCGTTGATCGTCATGCTCGTGCTGAGCTTGTCCAGCGGAATGCCCTCGAACAGGATCCCGAAGTCGGCCAGGGTGTCCACCGCAACGCCGACCCGGCCCACCTCCTCGCCGAACTCGGGATCATCGGAATCGTATCCGCACTGGGTGGGCAGATCGAGAGCCACCGACAGGCCGGTCCCGCCCTGCTCGAGCAGGTACCGGTAGCGGCGGTTGGACTCCTCGGCGGTGCCGAAGCCCGAGTACTGGCGAAACGTCCACAGCTTGCCCCGATAGCCCGACGCGAAATTGCCCCGGGTGAACGGAAACTGTCCGGGCGGCGCAGGTTCCGCGGTCCTGTCCCCCGGCCCGTACACGGGCCGCAGCGGTATGCCCGATGGGGTCCGAATCTCGTTATCCATCGACTGATAACGTACTTGCAAAAAAAGAGAATGCCAATACCGCCACCTTGACCGGGCCGAAGGAGGCCCACTGCGCCGACCGGTCCCGCTCGGTCGGCGCAGACCAGCCGAGGACTAGGCTGCTCGACGTGACGGTTTCGCGGCCATCGGCCGGCGACCTGGACGCCGCGGCGCACCATTTCGGGTTCCACCTCGACGCCGCCGCCCGGCGCGACTACCTGGCGGCCGTGCAACACACCCTGACGTCCTACGACGTCGTCGACGCGCTCTACGACGAATTGGCGCCGCTGCAGACCCCCGAGCGTGCCCACCGGTTCCCGACGCCGGAGGAAAACCCGCTCGGCGCCTGGTATGTCACCACCGAGATCGCCTCTGGAGCGAAGGGCCCCCTGTCGGGCCGCACCGTCGCGGTGAAGGACAACATCGCCGTCGCCGGCGTTCCGATGATGAACGGGTCCCGCGCGGTCGAGGGCTTCGTCCCCGGCCGCGACGCGAGCGTCGTCGAGCGCCTGCTGGCCGCGGGGGCGACCATCGCCGGCAAGAGCGTCTGCGAGGACCTGTGCTGCTCGGGATCGAGTTTCACCTCTGCCTCCGGCCCGGTGCGCAACCCGTGGGACACCGCGCGCGAGACGGGCGGGTCCTCCAGCGGGAGCGGTGCGCTCGTCGCCGCCGGAGACGTCGACGTGGCCCTCGGCGGCGACCAGGGCGGCTCGATCCGCATCCCGGCCGCGCTGTGCGGCATCGTCGGGCACAAGCCGACCCACGGCCTGGTGCCCTACACCGGCGCGTTTCCGATCGAGCGGACGATCGACCATCTCGGTCCCATGACGCGCACCGTCGCCGACGCCGCACTTGTGCTCACGGTGCTCGCCGGGCCCGACGGCCACGACCCGCGCCAGCGCGAGTCCACAGCCGCGTTCGACTACCGGGCCGCGCTCACCGGCGACGTGACCGGGCTGCGGGTCGGCATCCTCGGCGAGGGTTTCGGCCAGCCCGGCTCGTCACCGGAGGCCGACGAACTCGTCCGCTCGGCGGCCCGGCGGTTCACCGAATGCGGTTGCACCGTCGGAGACGTCAGCGTGCCCTGGCACCGGACGGCGCTGCACGTGTTCAATGTCATCTTCACCGACGGCGCCACCTACCAGATGATTGACGGCAACGGCTACGGGCTCGGTGCGGACGGGTGGTACGACCCGGAGCTCATGGCGCACTTCGCCCGGCAGCGGGTCGGCCACGCCGACGAATTGGCCAGCACCGTCAAGGCGACCGCGCTGTGCGGGCACTACGGCCTCACGGCGCTGGGCGGCGCGTCGTATGCCAAGGCGCGCAACCTGTTACCGCACGTGCGGGCCGCCTACGACGCGGCGCTGGACGAGTACGACGTGCTGGTGATGCCGACCGTTCCGGGGACGGCGGACCTGTTGCCGGCAGGGGGTCCCGGTGACGTCGGGCTGCTCGGACGCGCGCTGGGCAAGGCGGCCAACACTGCGCCCATGGACATCACCGGCCATCCCGCCCTCTCGGTGCCCGCCGGGCTCGTCGACGGCCTGCCGGTCGGGATGATGATCGTGGGCAGGCGATTCGACGACGCCACGGTGTTGCGGGTGGCCGACGCGTTCGAATCCCTGTGCGGGGGTTTTGCTGCGCCTCCGCGCGGGCCACGTCGAGGACCTCGGCGACGCTGGTGACCGCGCAGCACCGACTCGTGGTGTCCATGGGTGTAGCTGGCCCGAGGTTCGTCGTTCACCCTGCGCTCCCTAATCGACCGGGACGTCGAGGATCGGCCGGTCGACGGCCGCGCCGGGTCCGTTGAAATGCCACCACTCACCGGAGTACACGCTCAGCCCGCCGGAGGTCATCGCGTTGCGCAGCTGGGCGCGGTTCGCCTGGGCCTGGGGGCTGACGCCCTGCGTGGCGAATGCGGTTGCGCGGGAGGTGAAGTCGTCGAAGCCAGTGCCCATGTCGGCCAGGCACACCCCGCCGGCGCGACGATCGGCCGGACAAGGCTGCCGCACGCTGGTGAACGTCACGTCGACCGAGCGCCCGGACTCGTGGCTGTGCGCATAGGGCCCGGGCCGAGCGACCCAGGCCGGGTTGGACACCACGGTGAACATCTTGACCTGCACGTCGTGCGGCCGGTAGCAGTCCCAGAACACCAGCACGTGCCCCTGCGGGCGCAGCGCCGCCGCGGCCACGCCGAGTCCGGGCGCCATCGACTGGTGCACCAGGCAACGGGCGTCGGACGGGTACAACTGCGTGCCGGTGAAATTGTTCGTCGTCGCATAGCGCAGATCGACGACGGCGTCCGGCACGACGCTGCGGATGTCGACGAACCCCGCCGCGCGCGCCGCGTCGCTGACGGGCGGCACACCGGGCCCCGCGTCCGCGCGGGGAATTCCGCACGGACCGGCGGTCAGCGCGAGGACTATCGCGAGCCCATGAAACCGCCGCATCCGAGGCATCTGACCATTGTTACGGGTCAGCGCGTGTTACGGGTCGGCGCGCCGGGATGTCATCTGATTCCGCCGTCCGCACAGCGCTGCACCCTGGGCGCCAGCGCGGACGCCACCACGTCGTCGGACTAAAATTCGCGCATGACACATGGCCGGTCGCCGGCGGGTCGCGCGGGCTCCCGAGTCGTCGCCACCGTGGCGGTGTTGGCGATGTCGTTGGCGGGCTGCGCCTCCGCGCGCGCTGCCGGACCGCACGTCATCACGCTGACGCTGGTGCGGCACGCCCAGTCGGAAGGCAACGCCTCGGGCCTGATCGACACCTCCGTTCCCGGCCCGGAACTCACCCCGCGGGGATGGTGCCAGGCCATGCTGGACGCGGGGCCGCTGAGCGCCAACCACTACGACGGGGTCTACGCCTCCACCATGATCCGCACTCAGGAGACGGCCGCGCCGACGGCGCGGTGGCTGGGCGAACCGGTCGACGTGCTGCCCGGGCTGCGCGAAATCGAGGCCGGTCGCTACGAAGGTCAGCCGGAGGCAGACGTCGCGCGAACGTACCTGGCCGTTCCGATGAAATGGCTCCGGGGCGACCGCGGCGCGCGGATCCCAGGCTCGATCGACGGCAACGAATTCAACGCACGCTTCGGCGAGGCGGTCCAACACATCTACGACAGCGGCGACGTGAACCCGGTCGCGTTCTCGCACGCGGGCGCGATCATGCTGTGGGTGCTGATGAACGTCCACGACCCCGACCGCTCGCTGCCGGCCAGCAATCCACTGCCGAACCTGGGCCGCGTCGTGCTCACCGGAAACCCCTCCGCGGGTTGGAATCTGACCGAATGGGACGCTGACCCGCCGCCGTGCTGACCGCGTCGCGAGCAGCGGATCCGTCATCGGTTGAAGCCGGGCGACGGCGCCGAGTCGCTCGATGATTCTGCCGCCGCGCGCCGCACCGGTTGATCGAGGACTCTTTCGACGGGTAGCCGAGTGCCCCGATCGCCAGGCCCACTCCTACGTGCCGTGGTCGTTGCTGCAGGAATCTGGCCACGTTGCGACTGGCCGGCCTGGTCAAAGATCGCCGCGAAAAGACCATCGCGCACTACTCCCCGGCGGAGCAGGACGCGCTGCGCGTGCCGACTGGGGCGGAAAACGCTGGCGGCACCGTTCCGCATGAGCTACTATCTGCGCATGAATGCAGGTACTGCCTCGAGGCGGCCACTGGACGAGGATCAAGTGGGACTGATCGTCGAGGTGTTCCGGATGCTGGCCGACGCGACCCGTGTTCGGCTGTTGTGGTCGTTGATCGACGAGGAGTTGTCGGTCACCGACCTGGCCGAACGCGTGGACAAACCCGCGCCGTCGGTGTCCCAGCACCTGGCCAAGCTCCGGATGGCCCGACTGGTGCGCACCCGCCGGGCGGGCACCACGATCTTCTACAGCCTGGAGAACGATCACGTGAGCCGACTGGTTGTCGACGCGGTGTTCAACGCCGAACACGCCGGCCCCGGCGTTCCCTCACACCACCGTGACCAACCCGGCGTGCGCGACATCGCCGCCGAGCCTCCGTCACGAAAGGCCCACCCGAGATGAGGAACGACGACGGCGCGCTCGGCGCGGACCACGATCACGGCCATGACCATCCGCGGGGGCTACGTGGCGCGATCACCGAGATCTTCGCCCCGCACTCCCACGACGCCGCCGACAGCCTCGACGGCGCCCTGGAGTCCAGCGCGGCCGGGATCCGCGCGGTCAAGACCAGTCTGCTGGTTCTTGCAACCACAGCCGCGGTGCAGATCGTCATCGTCTTCATCTCGGGGTCGATCGCCCTGGCCGCCGACACCGTCCACAACTTCTCCGACGCGCTGACCGCTGTCCCGCTGTGGATCGCGTTCGCCCTGGGAGCCAAGGCCGCCACCCGCCGTTACACCTACGGATTGGGCCGGGCGGAGGACCTGGCCGGTCTCTTCGTGGTCGCGATGATCGCGATGTCGGCGATCTTCGCGGGCTACGAAGCCGTCATGCGGCTCGTCCAGCCTCGGCCGATAGACAACGTCGGCTGGGTCGCGCTGGCCGGGCTGGCCGGGTTCGTCGGCAACGAATGGGTAGCCCTCTACCGGATCCGGGTCGGCCGGCGCATCGGATCCGCCGCCCTGATCGCCGATGGGCTCCACGCCCGCACCGACGGATTCACCTCTTTGGCCGTGCTTTTCGCCGCGGGCGGTATCGCCCTCGGCTTTCCGCTCGCCGACCCGATCATCGGCCTGGTGATCACCGTGGCAATTCTGGCGGTGCTGCGCACCGCCGTCCGCGACGTGTTTCGGCGCCTCCTCGACGGTGTCGAACCCGAACTCGTCGACATAGCCCACCGCACCCTGGTCGCCCGTCCCGGCGTCCGATCGGTACACAGCGTACGGATGCGCTGGGTTGGGCACCGCATGCACGCTGAGGCCGAACTCGACATCGACCCCGCGCTGAGCCTGGCCGAGGCGCATCGAATCGCGCACGGCGCCGAGCACGAGCTCATGCACGCGATTCCCAAGCTCACCGACGCGACGATCCACGCCTATCCCGCCGATGGCGCCAATCCCGCAGAGGCACAACGCTATCGCGCCGACGAGCGGCATATGGCTTCCTGATCTACCTCACCAGATACTCATCACCGAATTGCCTGGGCGACAGCCGGCGACAGCGGTTCGGGTCACACTTCGCCCGCACCGGTTGGCAACTGGTTCGGAATCTGTCAATATAGAACGATGTCGATACAGGCCCTCGTTGCGGGTTCCCCGCAGTGCTCGCCTCTGGCCCGTGCACCCCTGAGCGAGGCTTCGGCCGCGATGCTGGTGCCGATGTTCAAGGCACTGGGCGACCCGGTGCGGTTGCGTTTGGTGAGTCTGATCGCCAGCCACCCCGGCGGGGAAGCCTGCGTGTGCGACATCTCCGCGACCATCGACCTGTCCCAGCCCACCATCTCCCACCACCTCAAAGTGCTGCGCTCGGCAGGGCTGCTGGCCAGCCAGCGCCGCGGCACCTGGGTCTACTACCGGGTGATTCCGGCAGCCCTGCAGCAACTTTCAGCCATCCTGCAGATCGAGGGCGGCCCCGCCACTCCCTGCGATCCCTCCGACACTTGCACCGAGGAGTTCAGCCGATGAGTGCCCCCGCCCACACCGAGCACCCCGCTGTGGTCACACAGCTTTCCGCGCTGGACCGGATGCTCCCGTTATGGATCGGCCTCGCCATGATCGCGGGGCTGCTTCTGGGCCGGGTGATCCCCGGCCTCGGTGACGCACTGAGCGCCGTCGAGGCCGACGGCATCTCGCTGCCCATCGCCATCGGCCTGCTGGTGATGATGTACCCGGTGCTCGCCAAGGTGCGGTACGACCGCCTCGACACCGTCACCGGCGACCGCAAGCTCATGGCGGCCTCGCTGGTCTTGAACTGGGTCATAGGGCCGGCCCTGATGTTCGCGCTGGCCTGGCTGATGCTGCCCGACCTGCCCGCCTACCGCACCGGTCTGATCATTGTGGGACTCGCGCGGTGCATCGCGATGGTCATCATCTGGAACGACCTCGCCTGCGGCGACCGCGAAGCCGCCGCGGTCCTGGTGGCGTTGAACTCACTGTTCCAGGTGGTCATGTTCGCCGTACTGGGCTGGTTCTACCTCTCGGCGCTGCCGGGTTGGCTGGGCTTGGAACGGACCACCATCAACACCTCGATGTGGCAGATCGCCAAATCGGTACTGATCTTTCTGGGTATCCCACTGCTGGCGGGCTTCCTGACCCGCCGCTGGGGCGAAAGAGCCAAAGGCCGGCAATGGTATGAGTCGCGGTTCCTGCCCAAGATCGGGCCGTGGGCTCTCTACGGGCTGCTGTTCACCATCGTGATCCTGTTCGCGCTCCAAGGCGATCAGATCATTTCCCGGCCCTTGGATGTCGCGCGCATTGCGCTTCCGTTGCTGGCCTACTTCGCCATCATGTGGGGCGGAGGTTACGTCCTCGGTGCCGTCCTCGGCCTGGGCTATGAACGCACCACCACGTTGGCATTCACCGCCGCCGGCAACAACTTTGAGCTGGCGATCGCGGTGGCGATCGCCACCTACGGCGCCACCTCGGGACAAGCGCTGGCCGGGGTGGTCGGCCCGCTGATCGAGGTGCCCGTGCTTGTCGCGCTCGTCTACGTCTCCCTCGCGCTGCGTGCGCGGTTCACGCAACCGGCGCCGCCAAACTCGCCGCGGGCCGCGAAAGCGACCACATCGAGCACCGAATCCTGATGCCGCACAGCAGCTTCAAAGTCGGGGTTGAACCCATGGACCCTCGCCCCAGCGTCTTGTTCGTCTGCGTTCACAACGCCGGCCGTTCCCAGATGGCCGCCGGTTTCCTGGCCCATCTCGCCGGCGACACGATCGAAGTCCGCTCGGCCGGCAGCGCCCCGGCCGACACCATCAATGCGGCCGCGGTCCAGGCGATGGCCGAAGTCGGCATCGACATCTCGAACCAGTCCCCGAAGATCCTCGCCCCCGGCGCGGTCGAGTCCTCCGACGTGGTGATCACCATGGGTTGCGGCGACGCCTGCCCGGTGTTCCCGGGTGTCCGCTACCGGGACTGGGCATTGCCCGACCCTGCGGGCAAGGGCATCGAAGCGGTCCGCCCGATCCGCGACGAGATCAAGGCCCGGGTCGAAAAGCTGATCGGCGAACTCGTCCCCGCTGGTCCTCCCCAAGGGAGCCTTCCGTGAGCAAGCCCGCGGTGCTGTTCGTGTGTGTCAAGAACGCGGGCAAGTCGCAGATGGCGGCCGGCTTGATGCGCAAGATCACGGGCCCCACCGTCGATGTGCACTCCGCGGGGACGGAATCCGGTACCAGCGTCAACGCCCTCTCGGCGGAATGCCTGCTCGAGGTCGGGGTCGACATCACCGGCGAGCACCCGAAGCCGATCGACCCGGAACTCGTCGGCGACGTCGACATCGTCGTCACGCTGGGAAACGAGGCCCACGTCGAGCCGGTCGGAGGCACCAGGTTCGAAACCTGGGACATCGACGAGCCGGGCGGATTCCAGTCAACGTCGCAACAGCCGAAGACTATTTCGGAGGTTGCGATGGGAGCGGAGCGGAAGACCCGGCGACGCGGACGCCCAAGTGGC
>NZ_JBMIOP010000086.1:0-6501 GCF_049197365.1 Mycobacterium sp. THU-M104 | reverse complement strand
CGGTCGAATACGAGGCGGCCCACTACGCTGAACGTGCAACCGCAGAGACGGAGGCACACCAGTAACCAAGTGTGCACGAAACTCGGGGCGGTTCAGTCCTACCTCACGACGCACACCGAGACGCCGGCCCTGTGGATTTTCTTGGTGTGCTACATCGGCTTCGCCGTGTTGACGTGGGTTGTGTACGTGCGTGGATCTGTTGCCCACCGCGGATAGGTTGTGACCCGGTGGTCAGGCTGAGACCGTCTTCTTCGAGGCGGGCTTCTTCGAGGCGGGCGCGGAGACCTTCATCAGCTTCATCATGTTGCCGCCCATGATCTTCTCGACGTCCTCCCGGCTGAATTCCTTGAGCTCGTCAACGAAGGAGAGCGGGTCCTTCAGGCCCTCGGGGTGGGGCCAGTCGGATCCGAAGACCACCCGGTCGGTGCCCACCATGTCGACGATCTCGGCGAAGCGGTCCTCCCAGAACGGGCTGACGTACACGCACCGTTTGAAGCTCTCGATCGGGTCCTCGCTGAATGCCTGCGGCATCTTCTTGTAGACGCTCGTGAGTCCCTTGAAAAGGTGTGGGACCCAGCCGGCACCGTTCTCGATCGACAGGATCCGCAGGTCGGGATTGCGGGACAGCGCGCCGTGGCAGATCAGCGCACCGAACGCGTCCTCGATGGGCCGGTGGCCCATGGCCAGGCTGCGGAACGCGGTCGGCTTGAACGGCAGGAATTCGTCGCCGGGCTCCCAGATGTTGAGCAGCTCCGAGTAGCCGCTGTCCGAGGCATGCATCGAGACGGGGATCTCGGCGCGCACGCAGGCCTGCCAGAACGGGTCGAACTCCTCGAGTCCGAACGAGCGGCTGCCCCGGTAGCCGGGCACCGGCGCCGGGCGGACCAGGACGGTGCGCGCGCCGCGCTCCAGGCACCACTGCAGTTCCTCGAGTGCGCGTTCGACGATCGGCAGCGTGATCACCGGGGTCGCGAAGATGCGGTCGCGGTAGTTGAACGACCACTGCTCGTACATCCACTGGTTGAGCGCGTGGATGACGTCGTGGGTCATCTGCGGGTCGTCCTTCATCCGCTCCTCGACCAGGCTGGCCAGCGTCGGGAACATCAGGGCGAAGTCGAGGCCGAGCTCGTCCATCACTTCCAGACGCGCGGCCGGCTCGCGGAAGGCGGGAATGGCCTTCATGGGCTCGCCCAGGATCTCGCGGTAGCTCTTGCCGCCGCTGCCGTTGCGAAAGTATTCCTCCTGGGCTCCGGGGCGCGCGACCACCTCGAACGTCGGGTTGGGGATGTAGTCGCTGATGTGGCCGCGCACCACGATCTTGGTGCGACCGCGAACCTGCACGTAGTCGATGACGTTCTTGCGCTTCTCCGGGAGGAACTTGGTCAGCGCCTCCTGCGGCTCGTACAGGTGGTTGTCCGCGTCGAACACGGGGAAGGGAAGCTCGCGAGACGGCATGGCGATCTCCTCGACGTCAGGATTCTCATTGTGCGGTAATGACGTTACCACTTTTGCGGAATCGGGTGTATCGGCTGCTACTCGGCCCCCAGGCCCGCCGTCGGTGTCGCCCCGTGGACGATCGCGAAGTTCACGGTCGCCGTCGCGGCGAGCTCGTCTCCCTCGTCGTGGCCGTCGCCGTAGATGTCGACCTGCATGACCATCGCCCGCCGGCCGGTCCGCAACATGCGCGGCACCGCCACGGCCGAGCCGCTGCGGATCGGCCGCAGATAGCGGACGAACAGGTCGGCGGTGGTCATCGTGGTGCCCGGCCGCAGATGGTCCAGGCCGAACTGCCCGCCCGCCACGTCCACCAGCGTGGCGATCAGACCCCCTTGCAGGGCCCCGGAGGTGTTGACCACCTGGGGGCTGACGGGCATCCTCATCGCGAACTCGCCGTCGCGGGTGCCCGGCCGCATGCCGACCTGAGCGAACAAGTTTCGCAGGGAGGGCGCGGCAGGCTCGTCGTCGGCGTTCCGGATGCCCAGAGCGCGGCTGCAGAAGTCATACAGCTGGCCCGCGTCGACCGGTGTTCCGGTCAATTCGGTGCCCAGCCAATGCAGCCGCCGCGCGCCCATCACGGTCTGCATCACGATCGCGGCCGCCGACCCGACATCGAGTTCCGGGCTGAACACTCCCTCGGTGATGCCCTGGCCCACGATGTCGCTGATCAGCTGATGCAAGGGGGACAGCACCCGGGCGTATTCGCGCGGGCATGTCTCGGCCAGATGCTGGTTGTAGAGGGTCAGCGCCCGGTTGAGGCTGTCCTGGGTGGTCGACTCCGGTTGCTGGCTGATGCGGTCGAGGACGAGATTGAGGGCGGCGGCACCGTCCAGTGCGGCGGTTTCGGCACGCCACGACAGCACCGATTGCGCGATGGTTCGCTCGAACAGCGCGAGCAGCAACTCGTCTTTGCTGCGGAAATGCTGGTAGAAAGCCCGCAGTGAGGTTTTCGAGCGGGTGACGACCTCCTGCACGGTGAAGTCTGTGCGTCCCGTTTCGCCCAGTATCGCCACGGCCGTCCCGATGAATCGGTCGCCACGTGTCACTTCGGTTTCATCGGTTTCATCGCCGGGCGCGGTCATGTGCTTCCTGGTCCCCTTCCCCTCCGAATTGCCTGCGCTTCGAGAATGAGGTTACCGCGCGCGGCGCGCGTACCCGCTCACCTCAGTGGCGGGTCGTCGTGGTCGGGTGGGGCGGCATCGTGGGCGACCTCGGCCGGCTCCTGCGTGTCGAGCCGGCTCATCTGCAACGGCCGTGGTCGCCGGCGAGTTTGGCGATCGCCTGGGCGCGCGGTTCGGTGATCCCGTCGAATTCCGTGCGGATGTCGGGGTTGTTATGTCGGGGTTGTTGTCGAGTCCGCGGAGGGCCGGGAGCGTCGACGGAAAAAAATCCGCACCGCCACGGGCCGCCACTCGGGGACCGGTGGGGATGCGTATGCGATGTGGCTGCTCACTGCGCGACCGTCAAACGGCTCGGACTTTACTCCCTGCAGTCTGGCGGGCAAGCAGGCGGTCGCGCTGTTCCTCGAACTTGATCACTTGGCGTTGAAGGTCTTCCAGGTAGACGGCGAGTTGGTCGCGGCGTTCTTCGCCCCGGGGCGTGAGGTCGTCACGTTCGAAAATCCGCAATTTGCGTAGGTTCGGTGTCAGGACTTCATCGAGGTGCTGGCGTGGGTCATAGATGCCGTGTTTGGCCATCAGCACGCCGTTGCGGCGGAAATCGGGCATGTTCTGGCCGGGCATCCGAAAGTTCTCCACGACGTCGGAAATCGCGTGCAGGGCCTGATCGGGTGCGAGATCAAGCGCCGCGCTGCACATGTTCCGATAGAAAATCATGTGCAGATTCTCGTCGGCGGCCACGCGCTGCAGCATCCGGTCAGCGATCGGGTCGTTGCACACCTTGCCGGTATTGCGGTGACTGATGCGAGTAGCAAGTTCTTGGAACGTGACATAGGCGACCGACAGCAGAAAGTCGGTCTTGTGTCGCTCCTCCTCCTCGGCGGTGGCTCCGAACCCCTTCGTCACATGCTCCACGCGCGCCCGCTCCAGCGCCACCGGGTCAACGCCACGAGTGACAACGAGATAGTCACGGATCACGATGGAATGCCTATTCTCCTCGGCTGTCCAACGGCCGACCCATGCCCCCCAGGCGCCATCAAGGGAGAAATACTTTGCCGCCTGGCGGTGATACGACGGCAGGTTGTCCTCGGTGAGGAGGTTGGTGATCATTGCCGCCTTCGCGACCGGGCTGAGCTGAGACTGCTCCGGCGCCCAATCCGCGCCGCCCATCCTGGCGAAATTACGGGCACAATCCCAGGGCACATAATCATGTGGATGCCACTCGGACGCGACCGACAAGTGTCGATTGAGATTGGTTTCGGCGATCGGCTCCAGCTCGCGAAGCATATCCAGATCGGTTAACTGACTCGACATTGCCGTCCGTAGCAGCGGGAGGTGGGCCTTGCCTCGCGTAGTGGACACGGGATTGTGGTTGCGGGGCCCCGGGCAGCCTAACGGGTGTGCGGGTTGTTTCAAAGCTCTACGGCCTTGACTCGCCCGAACTCCGCGCGAGACGCACTCGGTGCCTGCCCGATCCCGCCGTCGTAGTGCGCAGTATCTGGACCCGATCCCGTTCATTCGCCCGCCGGCTCGCCGGTCAACGCACACTGCGGCGGCGGCCCGCGACCGAAACATCGCGCTGTCGTACACGATGTCACCCGTGGCCGACCCGCGACCAGCGGTTATCTGCGTCATCGCCTCGAGCGGGCCGGGCTTGACGACATCCTGTTCTTCGGCGCCTCCGCCCTGATCCATCAGATCAGACCGGCCGGGACTATCTGCGCGCGATCGACAACCTGGCGCTGCAAGCCTTGGTCGCCGACCTCGCGACCCGCGCCGCCGACAAGGCCGTCGCCAATGGGAGCGTCAGACCATCGCTGCCATGCCTGGGACCGCGGCCGGTCTTCCGCGGGAAAGACATTGGCGCCGCCGGTGATGATCATGTCGACGCGGCGGTCGACGATGTAGAGGTAGCCGTCCTCGTCGAGGTATCCGATGTCGCCGGCGCAGCGGAAGCCGTCCTGGGTCGACGGCAGCGGCGCCGCCCCACCCAGGTAACGGTAGCCCGCACTCATCGGGGCGCGCAGGTACACGTCGCCGTGTTCGCCGGGGCCGAGTGTTTCGCCGCCGGGGTCCACGATCCGGATTTCGGTGTCCCGGAAGCCCCGGCCGACGCTGCCCGGATGGGCCAGCCATTCGTCGCCGCGCAGCGCCGTGAGCCCGAGGTTCTCGGTCATGCCGTAGGCCGTCACGAACCGCTCCGGGCTCAGCAACTCAAACCACGTGTGCATCAGCGACGGGGGCATCACGGCGGCGCCTTGTAGGACGAACACGATGCTGGAGAAGTCTCGTTGGCCGACGTCGGGCAGCGCCGCGATGCGGGCCAGCATCGCGGGCGTGGCCGTGAAGTTGCTGACCCGGAAACGTTCGATCACGCCGACGGCCAATGCGGCGTCGAACCGTTCCAGGATCACCAGATGATCACCGGCCAGCAGCATCGAAAAGGTCGCAAAGCCGTTGGTGTGATACATCGGCACGGGAACCATGATCGTCTGCGGCTGGGCCACCGGCGTCCAGTGCGACAGGAACGGCTCGCCGTGCTGGGGCATCCACAGTGACGGCGCCAGGTTGAGGATCACCTTGGGCACTCCGGTAGAACCGCTACTGCAGATTCCGTTGGCGGTGGGGGAAACGGCGGTGGGCAGGGGACTTTCGGACTCGCCCGCCGCTTGCGCCTCGAGCACCCACCTGCTTGCGTCGTCGACGACCACGGCAGGCTCGATCGCGGCGCGCACCCGGTCTCGTTCCCATTCGGGCAGATCCCAGTGCATGGGGATGGGGACCGCACCGATCTGCCAGCAGCCCATGGCGGCCAGCGCCAAATGCAAGGAGTTCGGGATCGCCAGTACAACAAAGGAGCCCGTCTCCGCACCTGCGGCGGCAAGGGCGCGGCCCCACTGATTGGCGCGGGCGTCGAGCGCACCGAAGGTCAGCGACTGCTCGGTGCCGTCCACCGCGACAACCGTCACGGCCATGTCATCGGTCCGTTGTTCGGCAAGCTGCGCCAGCCTGACGCCGAAGGGTATGCCATCCGCCAGCGGGTTCTCGGGCGCCCGAGCCGCGACCTGGTCGGTACTCATGCCGATAACGCCCCGGTGAACAGGGTCTCGAGGTGGCCGTCGCGAACGTCGGGGATCAGTCGAAGCGCCAGCGCCTCGACGTCCAGCGGCAGCCGGGTCAGCGGCTGGGTGTGCCGGTCGAGCACGCTGATGTCGGACTCGTCGCAGAAACCCAACGCGCCGAGCAGCTGATGCGCGGTGCGCAACACCTGCCGCGCGGTGTCGGCGGCCTTGAGTCGCAGGACAAGTGCGTCGGCCGAACGCGCCGGGGGCCCCTGATTTTCGGCGCGGGACACCGTGTATTTCGCGAGTTCCTCGAGTCCGCGTACCGCGACCGAGGCGTCCGCGACGGCGAACCTGACGGGCTGGAACTCCCCCCGGCCGGAGTCCTGTGGAGATGCATCCCGCCCAGCATGCCCTGGCGGCGTTCCGGCCAGGGATGATCGCGCGCGCCCGGTGCATCATCGACACCGCACCCGCCGCCCGGCCCAGCCCGCGGAAGGCGTGCGGAGACCACGTCTCTTCGCCCCGTTCGGAGTAGATCGCGGCCATCCGTTCGGCGGGGCCACCGGCAACGATCGAAAGCGTGCGGGGCGGCGGTGACGGCCGCGTCGACGTCCTCGGGACCGGTTGTCCGGAAGTGCCCGATCTGCTCTACGGAGTGCGGAATCGGGTGCTTCGCAACGCCAACACCGGGCAGGCCGCCGCGCTGGCCGAGGATCCTGAGGCAGCTAGCGGGAGTTTCCGGTCTTCGTAGTTGAGCGGCGTGTCTTGTGTTGTGGTGCTTGAGGTTTGTGTGATTGAAGTGTATTACCCATATATGGCTT
>NZ_JBMIOP010000077.1:0-10406 GCF_049197365.1 Mycobacterium sp. THU-M104 | reverse complement strand
ACGACGCCGGCCGGGTGCACATCGTGGACCGGCTCAAGGACATCATCAACCGGGGCGGGGAGAACGTGTCCAGCATCGAGGTGGAGGCCGTGCTGCTATCCGCGCCCGGCGTCGCTGAGGCCTGCGTGCTGGCGGTTCCCGACGAGGTGATGGGGGAGAAGGTGGGTGCCGTGCTGTTCGGTGGCGGCGGCACCGTCGACGTGGCCGCCGTGATCGACCATTGCCGCGACCGACTCGCGGACTACGAGGTTCCCCAGTACGTGACCGTGGTGGACAGCGCGTTGCCGCGCAACGCCGGCGGCAAGCTGCTCAAGGGCAGGCTGCGCGAGCAGGTGCGGTGGGGCGAACCGTGGCGGTGAGCGCGACTCTGCTGATCGCCAACCGCGGCGAGATCGCGCTCCGGATCGTTCGCACCGCAACGGAACTGGGTATGACGACGGTCGCGGTGTACGCCGAGGACGACGCCGCCGCCCCGCATGTGCATGCGGCCGACGAGGCGATCGGTCTTCCCGGTGCCGGGCCGGCCGCCTATCTCGACCAGCACGCCATCCTCGCGGCGGCCGACCGGTCCGGCGCCGGACTCGTCCATCCCGGGTACGGGTTTCTCAGCGAGAACGCCGAATTCGCGCGCGCATGCGTGGCGGCCGGGCGAAGGTTCGTGGGTCCCGACGCCGCCGTGCTCGAGCTGGTGGGCAACAAGTCGTCGGCCCGTGCCGCCGCCGTCGCCGCAGGGGTGCCGGTGCTGCCGGCCACCGAGGGGCCGAGCAGCGCCGCCGACATCGCGGCCTTCTTCGAGGCGCACGGCGGCGCCGTCATGATCAAGGCGCTGGCCGGCGGGGGCGGCCGCGGAATGCGGAAAGTCACCGGCGCCGACCAGATCGGGGCCGCCTACCGGCAGTGCGCCGCCGAGGCGCAGCGCGGCTTCGGTGATCCGGCGCTGTTCGCCGAGGCCGTGCTCGATGCGGCACGGCACGTGGAGGTGCAGGTCGTCGCCGCGCCGGCCGGTCACCAGACGCACGCGCTCGCGCTGGGCGACCGTGACTGCAGCCTGCAACGGCGCCACCAGAAGCTGATCGAGATCGCCCCCGCCCAGGGACTGCCCGACGCCCTGCGCCGCACTCTGCATCAGGCAGCCGCCCGTTTGTGCGCCCGGGCCGGCCTGCGTGGGCTGGCCACCGTCGAATTCCTGCTCTCCGGTACGCAGTTCTTCTTCCTGGAGGTCAATCCGCGGATTCAGGTGGAGCACACGGTGACCGAGGAGACGACGGGAGTGGACCTGGTCGGCGTTCAGCTGGCCATCGCCGGTGGCGCGTCGTTCTACGAGCTCGGGCTTCCGGCCGGAATTGCCTCCGACGGCGTCGAAATCATCGGTGAGCCGGCGGCGCGCCGGGGCATCGCGATCCAGGCCAGGGTCAACATGGAGACCTTCGCGTCCGACGGTTCCGTCGTGCCCGCGGCGGGCACCCTGTCGGCGTTCACACCGCCCAGCGGGCCGGGCGTGCGTGTCGACACCTACGGCCGACCGGGGCTGGTGGCCGCCCCCCATTACGACTCGCTGCTGGCCAAGGTGGTTGCCCATGTGCGTGGAACGTCCTTTCCGGCCGCGGTGCGCAAGGCGCGGACCGCCCTGGGCGAGTTCGGTATCGAGGGAATCCGCACGAACCTCGGCTTTCTGCGAGAACTGTTGGAGCAGGAAGAGATTGCGTCCGGCTGGGTGACCACGGACTTCCTCGACGACAGGCTCCCCGCGCTCGCGGCCGCGGCGCTGTCCCGGGAGGGCGACGCGCGTGCCGCGGAGGTCGAGTTGTACCCGGGTGAAGAGCCGCTGCGCGCCCAGCTGGCCGGCACCGTCGTCGAGGTGCCGCCCGAGGACACCGACTTCGGGACCGGTGACCAGCTGGTCGTCCTGGAGGCGATGAAGATGCAGCACGTGCTCAGCGCACCCGGCGCGCTGCGCACCGTCCGGGTGCTGGTGGCCCCCGGGCAGGTCGTCGGGACCGGTGACCCGCTGCTGGTGTTCACCAGCACCGGGCGCCGCTCTGACAACGAATCAGTTTCTCCGGCAATCGATCTCGACAGTCGACGGGCCGACCTCGACGAGGTGCGGCAGCGGCATCTGCTCACCCTGGACGAGGGTCGGGAGGCCGCGGTCGCCAAGCGGCACGCGCGCGGCCGCCGCACGGCCCGCGAGAACATCACCGACCTGGTCGACGCCGGTAGCTTCGTCGAGTACGGCGCGCTGGCCGTCGCCGCGCAGCGCAGCCGGCGCTCCGAGGAGGACCTGATCGCCAACACCGCGGCAGACGGCCTGGTCGCCGGGCTGGCCACCATCGGCGCCGACGAATTCGGGCAGGCGGCCGCCGAGGCCGTCGTGGTGTCCTACGACTACACCGTGCTGGCCGGAACCCAGGGCATGCGCAACCACGCCAAGACCGACCGGGTCTTCGACCTGGCGACGCGCAAACGCGTTCCCGTGGTGCTGTTCGCCGAGGGCGGCGGCGGGCGACCGGGGGACACCGACGTGGGCGGTGCCGCCGGGCTCGACGTGCCCACCTTCCGGATGCTGGCCGGCCTGCGCGGCCGGGTGCCGCTGGTCTCGATCGTGTCGGGTCGCTGTTTCGCCGGCAACGCCGCGCTGGCCGGGGTGTGCGACGTGATCATCGCGACCCCCGATGCCAACATCGGGATGGGCGGGCCGGCGATGATCGAGGGCGGCGGGCTGGGCGTGTACCCGCCGGAGGCGATCGGCCCGATCGAGGTGCAGCGGCACAACGGCGTGGTGGACCTCGTTGCCCGCGACGAGGCGCACGCGGTGGAGCTGGCCAAGCGCTACCTGTCCTACTTCCAGGGCGCGGTGCGGTGTTGGGAGGCGCCGGACCCGCGGCTGGCCCGGCAGGTGGTGCCGCAGAACCGGCTGCGCGCCTACGATATTCGCCGGGCGATCGAGTCGATCGTCGACATGGGCTCGGTCCTCGAACTGCGGCCCGACCACGGTGTCGGGGTTGTCACCGCCCTGGTCCGCGTCGAGGGAGCCCCCTACGGGCTGATCGCCAACAGCACCCACCACCTGGGCGGGGCGATCGACGCGCAGGCCGCCGACAAGGTCGGCGACTTCCTGGTCCTGTGCGAGTCGTTCCGGTTGCCGGTGATCTCGCTCTGCGACACCCCGGGGTTCATGGTGGGGCCGGAGGCGGAGAAGGAGGCCACCGTCCGGCGGTTCGGCCGGATGTTCGTCGTCGGCGCGCGGTTGACGGTGCCGGTCGGAATGATCATCCTGCGCAAGGGTTACGGCCTGGGCGCCATGGCGATGGCCGGCGGTTCGTTTCGTGCGCCGCAGTTCACCGTCGCCTGGCCCACCGGGGAGATCGGTGGAATGGGCCTGGAAGGTGCTGTGCGCCTTGGCTTCCGCAAGGAGCTCGATGAGGCCGACCCCGACGAACGGCAGACATTGTTCGACCGTCTGGTCGAGGCGGCCTACCAGCACGGCAAGGCGCTGCGGGCGGCCACCACCTTCGAGCTGGACGACGTGATCGATCCTGCGGACTCCCGGGCCTGGATCACCAGTCTTGTGAAAGGCCTGGCGAAAGGCTGAGGTGCGCGCGGATCAGGCGTGGCCCGAACCGCAGCCGACACCGGGCAGGCATCCGTGACCACCCGGGATGCCGCCCGGGCCCGCGAACTGGCCGCCGGAGCCGCAGCCCACGCCTGGTATGCACCCGTGGCCGCCCGGACCGCCCCCGGGACCGCCGTTCTGGCCGCCCCAGCCGCAGTCGCCGTCGGCGTCGCATCCTCCGCCGCCCGGACTGTCCTTGAAGGCGGTGGGCGTCGAGCTCGCGGTCGTCGTCGCCGGGGTGGCCGCCACATCGCCGGCCGCTGCCGTAGGGGCGGCGGCAATGGCGACCGCGACCGCCCCGGACGCCAGCAGCGGTTTCATGAGGGCTAATTTCGCTAACATGCGCATTGGTTACCACATCCACACCTGGACAAAACCCGCCGTGATGCGGCGGCCGGCTGAAGGCACGTCGAAATGAGCTCCCTGGATCTGAGCGGCCGCACCGCGATCATCACTGGGGCGTCCCGGGGAATCGGGTTGGCCATCGCCCAACAACTGGCCGAAGCGGGCGCCAACGTCGTGCTCACCGCGCGCAAGCAGGAGGCGGCCGACGAAGCCGCGGCACAGGTGGGGCAGCGGGCGCTGGGCGTCGGCGCCCACGCGGTCGACGAGGACGCCGCGCGGCGCTGCGTGGACCTGGCCATGGAACGCTTCGGCAGCGTCGACATCCTGGTCAACAACGCGGGGACCAACCCGGCATTCGGCCCGATGATCGACCAGGATCACGCCCGCTTCGCCAAGATCTTCGACGTCAACCTGTGGGCCCCGCTGTTGTGGACATCACTTGCCGTGAAGTCCTGGATGGGTGAGCACGGCGGCGCCGTCGTCAACACCGCCTCCATCGGCGGCCTGCACCAGTCGCCGGGCATGGGAATGTACAACGCCACCAAGGCGGCGCTGATCCACGTCACCAAGCAGCTGGCACTGGAACTTTCGCCGCGCGTCCGGGTCAACGCGATCTGCCCCGGCGTGGTGCGCACCCGGTTGGCCGAGGCGCTGTGGAAGGACAACGAGGACCCGTTGGCGTCGTCGACGGCCCTGGGCCGGATCGGCGAACCGGTCGACGTGGCCCAAGCGGTCGCGTTCCTGGTCTCCGACGCCGCGAGTTGGATCACCGGCGAGGTGATGGTCATCGACGGCGGTCAGTTGCTCGGCAATGCCGCAGGCTTCCGGGCTCACCCGGACGGCGGCCAGTGAACACCGCCGATCTGGACGCGCGCGTACGGGCACTGCTCGACGGCCAGGACCCGGCGACCACCGCCCCGCGGGAATTTCTCGGCGCGCAGTACGACGCCGGCCTGGCGTGGGTGCACCTGCCGGAAGGCTTGGGCGGGCTCGGCCTGCCGCGCAGTGCCCAGCAACTGGTCGACGCCCGGCTGGCCGCCGCCGGTGCGCCGGTCGGGGGGACCCCGAAGAACTTCATCGGGATGGGCATGGCGGCGCCGACCATTGCCGCGTTCGGGACCGACGAGCAGAAGCGAAAGTTCCTGCGGCCGTTGTTCACCGGGGAACAGGTCTACTGCCAGCTGTTCAGCGAGCCCGGCGCCGGGTCGGACCTCGCCGGGGTGGCCACCCGGGCGGTTCGCGACGGTGACGAGTGGATCGTCAACGGGCAGAAGGTGTGGACGTCGATGGCCCAGCACGCCCAGATGGCTATCCTGGTCGCCCGCACTGACCCGACGGTGCCCAAACACGCCGGCCTGACGTACTTCCTGTGCGACATGACCCAGCCCGGCGTGGAGGTCCGGCCGCTGCGCCAGATCACCGGTGAGGCGGAGTTCAACGAGGTGTTCCTCACCGACGTCCGGGTGCCCGACGCCAACCGGCTCGGCCCGGAGGGCGGGGGCTGGAAGGTTGCGACGACCACGCTCAACAACGAACGGGTCGCGATCGGTTCGCGCCCCGGCGTTCCGCGGGAGGGTGGGATCATCGGCAAGGTCACCGCGGCCTGGCGCGACGAGCCGGAGCTGCGCAACCCGGCCATGCACGACGAGCTGATGCGGCTGTGGGTCGACGCAGAAGTGCTCCGGCTGTCCGGTGAGCGGTTGGGGCAACAGGCCCAGGCGGGTCAGCCCGGGCCGGAAGGCGCCGGCATGAAGATCGCGTTCGCCCGCCTCGCCCAGGCTGCTTCGGGCTTCGACATCGAACTGCACACCGAGTCCGGGTTGCGCTACGACGACTGGACCATGCGCAGAACCGAAGTCGTCGACCTCTTCGGGCGCGAGCCCGGCTACCGCTACCTGCGGGCCCGCGGCAACTCCATCGAGGGCGGCACGTCGGAGATCCTGCGCAACACCGTCGCCGAGCGGATCCTGGGCCTGCCCGGCGAACACCGCGTCGACAAGGACGTCGCCTGGAAGGACATCCCCCGATGAGCATCGGCGATCTGCTGTACTCCGACACCGAGGAAGCTCTGCGCGACAGCGTCCGCCAGCTGTTCGCCGACCGCTGCCCACCTGAGTCGGTGGCCCGCGCCTACGATCCCGACTCCCCGGACTTCGCGGCGCTCTGGCGAACGCTGGCCGCCGATCTGGGGGTGGCCGGCCTGCTGGTGCCCGAGTCCCTCGGTGGCGCCGGCGCGAGCGCCCGCGAGGCCGCTGTCGTCATGGAAGAGATCGGCCGGGCCGTCGCGCCGGTGCCGTACCTGTCCAGCGCGGTCCTGGCCACGGTCGCACTGCTGCGCGCCGGCGACACCGACACCGTGCCCGCGCTGGCCCGGGGCGAGCTCACCGCGGCGCTGGCGGTGCCGCTGTCCACCGCGCCGGGCGATGTGGTCACGGGAGTCAGCGCGGGCGCCGACGGGCTGACCGGATCGGTCAGCAGCGTCGCCGGGGCCGGGGACGCCGACGTGCTCGTGGTGCCGGTCGCGGGCCGCGAAGGACTGGAACTGCACACCGTCGCACGCGATGCGTCCGGCGTCGAGGTGTCGCCGCTGGTCGCACTGGACATGACCCGGCCGCTTGCGGACGTGCATTTTTCGGGCGCTGCCTCGACACCGATCGGGCCGGCGGACGAGGCCGTCGGCGAGGCCCTGCGAACGGCCGCGGCGCTGCTGGCCTCCGAACAACTCGGGGTGGCGCAATGGTGCTTCGACACCACGCTGGCATATACCAAGCAGCGCAAGCAGTTCGGCCGCGCGATCGGCTCCTACCAGGCCATCAAGCACCGGCTGGCCGACCTGTGGTTCGAGGTCGGATCCGCCGCGGCCGCGGCCCGCTACGCGGCGGACACCTGCGCCCGCGGCGACGCCGACGCCGACATCGCCGCGGCGATCGGGCAGGCCTACTGCAGCGGGATCGCCGTCCACGCCGCCGAGGAGTGCATTCAGTTGCACGGCGGCATCGGGATGACGTGGGAGTATCCCGCCCATCTGTACCTCAAGCGGGCCAAGAGCGACCAGCTGGCGTTGGGCACCGCCTACCGCCACCGAGCGCGCCTGGCCGCACTGGTTGATCTGCCTTCCGGCTGACGAAACGCCTTTCCTGACCGCGCCGCGGTTGTCACGTGTGCCCGGTTGTCAGGTATGCCGCAGCGCCGAGTCGAAGAGGCCCGTCATCGCCGACCAGTGCCGTTCGTCGGCCGCGGCGTCGTACGGCGGGTTGTCCGGGACCGCGAACCCATGTGCCGCTGGATAGAACTCGATGGTGTGCGGCACGCCGCCCGCCGTCAGCGCCTTGTCGAGTTGTTCGGCGTGATCGGTGGTGAACGAGGGGTCGTTCTCCGCACCGCCGACATACACCGTGGCGGTCATCCGGTCGGCCGACAGGTGCGGGCTGTCCGCCGCGTCGGTGACCAGCCCCCCGCCGTGGAACGACGCCGCGGCCGCGACTCGCTCCGGAACGCGGCCGGCCACGATCACCGACGTACGCCCACCCATGCAGTAGCCGCACACGCCGAATCGGTCGCCGGACACCTCGGGGCGGCCCGCGAGGTACGCGAAGAAGGCGTCGGCGTCGTCGGCCGTCCTGTCCGGGGTGACGCTGCCGATCATCGAAAACAGCCGTTGGCGTTCCCCCGCGTCGCCGAACACGGTGGCCATGTCGAACGGGGCCCAGCCGCCGCTGCGGTAGTACACGTCGGGGAGCAGCACGGCGTAGCCGTATCCGGCGAGCTTGGCGGCCATCCGGTCGAAGGTGTCGCGCACCCCGCCGGCGTCGGTGTACATGATCACGCCGGGCCACGGGCCGCTCCCCTCGGGGGTGAACAGCCTGACGGTGCAGGCGCCGTCGCCGGTGGTGATGGTGTCGGTGATTTTCGGCATGGTCTTTGTTGTACTCCCCGCGGTCGCCGCGGGGGTTTTCGGCGTCCACCGGCTAAGCTGACCGCGTGCCGATACCGACGCCCTACGAGGACCTACTGCGCGTGGTGCTCGAGCGGGGCACGGCCAAATCCGATCGCACCGGCACCGGTACCCGCAGCCTGTTCGGCCAGCAGTTGCGCTACGACCTCTCGGCGGGTTTTCCGCTGGTGACCACCAAGAAGGTGCATGTCAAGTCGGTGGTCTACGAGTTGCTGTGGTTCCTGCGCGGTGACTCCAACGTCGGCTGGCTGCAGGAGCACGGGGTGAGCATCTGGGACGAATGGGCCGACAGCACAGGCGATCTCGGCCCGATCTACGGCGTGCAATGGCGATCGTGGCCGACCCCGTCCGGCGAGCACATCGACCAGATCAGCGCCGCACTGCACCTGCTGCGCACCGACCCGGACTCGCGGCGGATCATCGTGTCGGCCTGGAACGTCGCAGACATCCCGCGGATGGCGCTGCCCCCGTGTCATGCGTTCTTCCAGTTCTACGTGGCCGGCGGACGGCTGAGCTGCCAGCTCTACCAGCGCAGCGCCGACCTGTTCCTCGGGGTGCCGTTCAACATCGCCAGCTACGCGTTGCTCACCCACATGATGGCCGCCCAGGCCGGCCTGGGCGTCGGTGAGTTCGTGTGGACGGGCGGCGACTGCCACATCTACGACAACCACGTCGAGCAGGTGCGGCTGCAACTGGCCCGCGACCCCCGCCCGTATCCTGAACTCGTTCTGGCGCAACGTGATTCGATCTTCGACTATATTTATGAGGACGTCGTCGTGCGCAATTACGACCCGCACCCGGCGATCAAAGCTCCTGTCGCCGTATGACGGTCGGTCTGGTCTGGGCGCAGTCGACGTCCGGTGTGATCGGCCGCGGCGGAGAGATCCCGTGGCGGCTGCCCGAGGACCTGGCCCGTTTCAAGCAGCTGACCATGGGACACACCGTGGTGATGGGCCGGCGCACGTGGGAGTCGTTGCCGGCCGGCGTCCGGCCGCTGCCGGGCCGCCGAAACGTCGTCCTGTCCCGCCAGGCCGGCTTCACCGCCGACGGGGCCGAGGTGGTGGCTTCGCTCCAGGAGGCTTTCGGCGGCAGTGAGTCCGAGCCCGAGACCTGGGTCATCGGCGGTGGGCAGATCTACCTGCTCGCGTTGCCGCACGCCGTCCGCTGCGAGGTCACCGAGGTCGACATCGACCTGCCGCTCGCCGACGACGACGCGCTGGCCCCGGTGCTCGACGTCACCTGGCGCGTCGAGACGGGGGAGTGGCGGGTGAGCCGGTCCGGGCTGCGGCACCGGTTTCACAGCTACCGTCGGGGGTGAGCGGTATCCTCGGCGCCGTGCCGATGCGGAGCCGAACGCTGACCGCAGCCCAAGCCCGGCGGACAGCCGTTGCGGCTCAAGGCTTTAGCGGGTCGCGGTCGGTGGGCGCGATCACCGCCGCGCACCTGAAGCGGCTGATGGCGCGAATCCAGGTGCTGCAACTGGATTCGGTCTCGGCGGCGGTGCGTGCCCACTACGCGCCGGTGTTCAGCCGGCTCGGGCCCTACGACCGTGACCTGCTGGACCGCGTCGCGTGGGGCCCGCGGTCGTCGCGGCTGTTGGCCGAGTACTGGGCGCACGAAGCCGCGCTCGTGGCGGTCGAGGACTGGCCGCTGCTGCGCTGGCGGATGCGTCAGTACCGCCACGGTCGCTGGCGCACCCATGTCGTCACCGACAACCCGCACCTGGCCGACGCCGTCGTGGCGGCCGTCACCGAACTGGGGCCCAGCACGGCCGGGCAGATCGAGGCGCACCTGGCCGCCGAGCCCCGCCGCCACAAGGGCGCCTGGTGGAACCGTAGCGACACCAAGTGGGTCGCCGAGGCGCTGTTTGCGTCCGGCGCGCTCACCACCGCCACCCGGGTCGGTTTCGCCCGCCACTACGACCTGGTGGAACGGGTGTTGCCGGCCGAGGTGCTCTCCCGCCAGGTCGACGACGAGGAGGCGATCCGGGACCTCACGCTGCGGGCCGCCACCGCGCTGGGCGTGGGCACCGAGGCCGACATCCGCGACTACTTCCGCCTGTCGGCCGCCCAGGTCAAGCCGGCGCTCGCGGGCCTGCTGGCCGCCGGGGAGATCGAACGGGTGCAGGTGCAGGGCTGGTCCGCGCCGGCGTACCTGCGGTCCGGGCAGACCGTGCCGCGCTCGGACCGGGGCACCGCGTTGCTGTGCCCATTCGACCCGTTGATCTTCTTCCGCCCCCGCGTCGAGCGGCTGTTCGGCTTCCGCTACCGCATCGAGATCTACACTCCACCGGACAAGCGCACGTACGGCTACTACGTGTGGCCTTTTCTGCTGGACGGACGACTGGTCGCACGGGTCGACCTGAAAGCCGACCGGGCGGCCGGCGCCCTGCGCGTCGTCGGCGCGTTCGGTGAACCGGACGTGCCCAAGCCGCGGGTGGCCGCAGCGCTGACCGGCGAACTGGAGTCGATGGCGTCCTGGCTGGGGCTGGGC
>NZ_JBMIOP010000060.1:0-9697 GCF_049197365.1 Mycobacterium sp. THU-M104 | reverse complement strand
TGCACAATTCCTGCGACCCGCAGCGCATCGGCGTGATCGCGCGCCGGTCGCAGTGGATCCGCGAAGACATCCCCTTCGAGGATTTCTCGCGCTTCGTGGACAACACGATCGCGGCCGCGATCGAACTGTTCGGCGAGCTGGCCCCGGTCGTGGAATGGCGGCCCGCGCAGCCGCTGCTGCGCGACGCCGGCTGAGCGCGCCGGCATCGCCGTTTACGCGCTGCCTTTCGCTCAGACCGCCAGAACGGCGTCCAGTGCCGAATAAAACAGGCCCAGCCCGTCGTCGGACGGTCCGGTCAGCGCCTCGATGGCATGCTCGGGATGGGGCATCAAGCCGACCACTCGACCGTCGGCCGAGCTGACGCCGGCGATGCCGTGCAGGGAACCGTTGACGCTGTCGTGGTATCGGAACACCACCCGGCCCTCGTCCTCGAGCTCGTCGAGCACGCCCCGGGGCGCCACATAGCGGCCTTCCCCGGATTTCAGCGGCACCAGGATATCCGCGCCCGGCTCGTAGCGCGAAGTCCACGCCGTCGCAGTGGACTCCACCTTCAGCCACACGTCGCGGCAGACGAAATGCAGGCCCACGTTGCGGGTGAGCGCACCGGGCAGCAGCTCTGCCTCGCACAGGACCTGAAAGCCGTTGCAGATGCCCAGCACCGGCATCCCGCGGCGCGCGGCGCCGACGACTTCGGCCATCACCGGGGCGAACCTGGCGATCGCCCCCGCCCGCAGGTAGTCGCCGTAAGAGAAGCCGCCGGGCACAACCACGGCGTCGACGCCCTTCAGGTCGGCGTCGGCGTGCCAGAGGCTGACGGGTTCGGCGCCCACCCGCCGTGCCGCGCGGGCGGCGTCCACGTCGTCCAGCGACCCCGGGAACGTGATGATTCCGACGCGCACCGTCACCTCGCCTCCCGCGTGATCGTCCAGTCCTCGATCACGGTGTTGGCCAACAGCGACTCCGCGATCTCGGCGAGCGCGGAATCGTCGATGGTGTCGTCGACCTCGAGTTCGAATCGCTTGCCCTGCCGCACCTCCGAGATTCCGGCATGGCCCAGCCGGCCGAGCGCGCCGACAATAGCCTGACCTTGCGGGTCGAGAATCTCCGCTTTGGGCATCACGTTGACGATCACCCGGGCCACCGGCGCTCCTCCTGACGATTTCTGTCGGCGCCAACTCTACCGGCGCCCGGCGGTTTCACAGGCACGAGGCGAGGTAGGCCTCGCACAGCGGGGCGGCCAGGGCGTCGAGTACCGGGTCGTCGGCCATCGCCGGCCATGCCACCAGCGGCGGCGCCGACGACCACAGCGTGAGCTCGGCGATCGTGCTGCTCGACGGGTGGGCGACCAGGTAGGTGTGCACGATGACCGGTCCGGAGATCACCGCAGCCATCCGGTCGGGCCTGTCGGTGGTCACCGACGGCGATTCCCCCGGCGCGCCGCGCTGACAGCCGCGCAGCGCAGCGACCGCGTTGCCGAACACCGCGGCCGCGTTCGGGCCGCCGCGGGCCGTATCACCGCGCCAGTGCAGGATCTGTGCCTGCAACTGCCACTGGCCTTCGGGATGCACCACGGTCGCCCGGGCGGCGACCGCCCCGGCGCGCAGGTCGTGCGGGGCCGCCGGCGTCGCGCACACCTCCTCGAATTGGAAACGCGGGCCGTCTCCCATGCCGGTAACCTGCACCGCGAGTCCGGCCGGCGCGGGCCAGTGATAGACGGAGTCCAGCGGTACCGCACGCGGTAATATCCACGCGCTGGTCGGGACCTGGTCGCAGACGGGCGGGCAGGTTTCGGGCTCCGCCTGCGCGGACACGGTGACGACCAGGGAACCCGTCAGGCAACCAGCGATCACGATCATCGCCAGGATCACCCGCATCGGCACCACCTTCGTCCGGGCACAATCCTAGACGTTCAGCTGACGCGTTTCGGGCACGCGCGCCTGCTCGCCGAGTTCGGCCAGACCCGCGCGCCCAGGGCGCGCTCAGGTGATGTCGTCGGCGGCGCCCCGGCCGGCGGAGCGCCCGGAAAAGATGCAGCCGCCCAGGAAGGTCCCCTCCAACGCGCGGTAGCCATGCACGCCGCCGCCGCCGAAGCCCGCCGCCTCCCCCGCCGCGTACAGGCCCGTGAGCGGGGTGCCGTCGGCCTCGAGCACGCGCCCCTGCAGATCGGTTTCGATACCGCCCAGGGTTTTTCGGGTCAAAATGTGAAGCTCGACCGCGATCAGCGGCCCGGCCTTCGGCTCGGTGAGCCGGTGCGGCGCGACCACCCGGGTGAAGCGGTCGCCCAGGTAGCCGCGGGCCGCACGGATCGCGGTGATTTGGCCGTCCTTACTGTATTTGTTGGCGACCTCGCGATCGCGAGCGGTGACCTCGGAGGCCACGGTGGAATAGTCCAGCGGCTCCACGTCAGGCAGCAAGTTCATCGAGTTCACCAGCTCACGCGGCGAATCGGCGCTGACGAAATCGACACCACGGTCGACGAACGTCCGCACCGGTCCCGGCGGGCCGGAACTGGCGCGGTTACGCAGCAGAGCGCGCACGCTCTGCCCGGTCAGGTCGGGCTTCTGCTCCTGGCCCGACAGTGCGAATTCTTTCTCGATCATCCTGGCGTCGAGGATGAACCAGGTGTAGTCGTACCCGGAGTTGGCGATGCATTCCAGCGTGCCAAGGGTGTCGAACCCTGGATACAGCGGAACCGGCAGCCGCTTGCCGGCGCCGTCCAGCCACAGCGATGAGGGGCCCGGGATTATGCGGATTCCGTGCAGCGGCCAGACCGGGTCGTAGTTGGTGATGCCCTCGGTGTAGTGCCACATCCGATCGGGGTTGATGCACGCGTGCGCCGGCACGCTGTGCGATGTCGATCATCCTGCCGTCGACGTGGGCCGGGACGCCACTGAGCAGCTGCCCGGGGACGCGGCCCATCCGCCTGGGCCAGTTCTTACGCACCAGATCGTGGTTGCCGCCGATGCCGCCGCTGGTGACGATCACCGCAGGGGAACAAAACTCACATTTCACCAATGCTTTTCGCGACGACGGCATCCCACGCGGGGCGGTGCTGGGTTCCAGCACGCTGCCCCGGACGCGGTGACCGCGCCGCCTTCGAGAATCAACTCGTCTACCTGGTGGCGGTGCGCGAATCGCACCGCGGAGCGGTCGCGCAGGCGGCGGGCGAACAGCTCGACCAAAGCGCGCCCGGTACCCCAGGTGATATGGACGCGGAGCACCGAATTAGCTTGTCCCAGAGCGTTATATCCTCTGCGTTCGGCCCACCCGACCAGGGGGAAGAGCTTCAGGCCCCGGGCACGCAGCCAGCTGCGCTTCTCCCTGGCTGCGAAATCGACGTAGGCGTAGGCCCATTGCCGCGGCCAGTAGTCCTCGTCGCGGTCGAAAGCCGCCGCGCCCAGCCAATCCTGAAGCGCGAGTTCGTGGCTGTCGCGGATGCCCAGGCGACGCTGTTCGGTGCTGTCGACGAGGAACAGACCGCCGAAAGACCAGAAGGCCTGTCCGCCCAGGTTGGCACTATTCTCCTGGTCGAGCACCAGGATCCGCGAGCCGCGTTCGACGAGTTCGCAGGCCGTCACCAGGCCCGCCAGTCCGGCGCCGACGATGATCGCGTCGGCGGCGAACCCGCCAGGCGATGAATCGCTCATGTCGGACCAGGGTAGTTCCCCACCCGGGCCGTCGGGGTCACGCAGCGTCGGCGATCGCCTTGTCGCGCTGCCAGCGGTAGACAGTCGGCGTGCAGCCGTGCATCAACGCCAGGTCCACGGCGTCGAGCATCGCCTGCTGCGGACCCGGCTTGCGCAACTGACGGGCGGCCACGGCGACACGCACCATGCCCTCCCGCCGCGCGATCCGCTCGGCGGACAGCACCACCATCCGACACCACCAGGGTTCGGTCAGGAACCCTTCACCGATGCCGAGGGCCCGGGCGCGGACAGTGGTGTGCCGAACCAGGTCGGTGACGCCGTGCAGGTCGGCGAGCAATCGAAAACCTTTCTGCGGCAATGTCTTGACGACACCAGGCGATACCGTCCAGCCCGGCGCGGCAAACAGCCGGGTGCGGAGCCCCAGGTGCTCGAGCACCCGGTCGGCGGCGGTCAGGCGCAGGTTGGCCTCGTGTGCCCGCAGGATGGCGAACTCGGCACGCCGATTCTTGGTGGCCGCGTCCTCATAGCCGTGCAGCACGATGGCGTCGCCTCGGGCCCGCCGGGCGGTCAGCCACTCGACCGTCCGCGGGTCGCGGTCGAGTCGATAATCTCCTTTAAGCCGCGGAGCCACCAGCAACGACACCGGCACGTTGCGGGCGTCCATTTTCGCGCAGAACGCCTCGACGTCGGCCACGGTGCGGTCACCTATGCCCGAGACCGAGACGATCAGTTTTCCAGACACGCCAACAGTTTGCCGGTCCCAAGTGTCGGGATGGTGAAGGACACGCAGACGGCAAGCGTATATCGCTCCGCCACGGCGCTGGCAAACCCGTCCTCCTCTCTGGCCCCCTGCGCCGGGTCGGGCACGGCCCGGCCGGGCGGCAGTTCAGCAAATGGCTCTCAGCGTCGGTGGGGCCAACGGTTCGATATGCTAAGGGAGCGCGCAGTAATTAGCTGGGTTCCGTGGGGCGTGTCGCGGTGTGGTCGGCCGTGAGTGTGTAGTTCCAGTCGCCGTGGAACTCGTGACGGTGCAGTTGGGTGGCTTCGAGGGCGGCGATTTGCTTGTCGGTGATCTTGATACCACGCTCGTAGGTGGTGGTGTCGAGCACCGCGTTCACGGTCAGTCCGGTGGATGTGGTTGTTGCCCTGAGAGTTTCGATGACTACCTCGTGGGATTCCAGGGGGCGTCCGCGCCAGTTGCGGCTGATCGCGGAGAACAGCCGGTGTTCGATCTTGTTCCATTTGGAGGTGCCCGGCGGTAGGTGGCAGACGGTGATGTCGAGTCCGGTCTCGGCGGCGAAGGCGGCGAGTTCGGTTTTCCACAGCCGTAGCCGGGATCCGTTGGAGCCACCGGAGTCGGCGGTGATCAGCAGCTTGTCCGATCCGGGATAGCTGGCAGCGCCCATCGTGGTCCACCAGCGGCGGATCGATTCCACGGCGAACTGGCCGGTGTCGGCGTCGGTGCCGACGTTGACCCAGCCGGTATTGGCGCCGATGTCGTAGACCCCGTAGGGAGCCACCTTGCCCAGCTGCTTGTCGGCGAAGTCGTGCACCTGCACCGTGCGCGGTGCCCCGGCGGGCTCCCATTCACGGCCAGCAGCTTTGTAGTTGCCGACGAGTTCCTTCTTCTTGGTGTCCACGCTGATCACCGGATACCCGCCGGCCTGGAATCGTTCGACTTGCGTGTTGAGATAGCCGAACTGGGCATCCCGATCCAGATGCTGGGCGCCTTCAATGGTTTTCGAGTTCGCCTGCAGGCTGTAACCAGCCTGTTTGAGCAGCTTGGCCACCGTCCGCGCGGACACTCGATGCCCCCTGGCGATCAGCTCGGCGGCCAGCTTGCCCGTCGATTTGGTCGTCCACCGCAACGGCGATTCCGGATCGCCCCGCGAGACCGGATCCACCAGCGCATCGAGCGCGGCGACCAGATCGGGATCGGTCACCGCCACTGGCGGGCGACCCGCACCCGGCCGGCGCACCCGCCCCGGAATCGGTTCGTCGTAATCCAACTCGCGCACACCTGCCGCCACGGTATCCGGATGCACCCCAGCGGCCGCCGCGACCAGCTTGATCCCGCCCCGACCCAGCACCTTGGCCTCCGCGCCGAGCAACAACCGCCACGCCCGCTCATCCAGATGCGGGCGGATCAACGACAAACGGGCGGCGACCGGATCGGAGTCCACAGCAGGCAGCGTCATACCACAAGTGTGAACAAACCAAACAGAAAAACCTAATCAATTACTGCGCGAGTCCTAAGCACCGACATGGAAAAGGCTTCACCCGCCGCGCCGCCTTCCGCCGCCACGACTCGGCAACGGGCAGCCGGTGAGCGCCAGTATCCCGACAAGCTCGACGCCGCGCTGCTGCGGGTCGCCGGAGTATGCATCCTCGCCACGGTGATGTCGATTCTGGACGGCGCCGTCGTCAGCGTCGCCCAGCGCACCTTCATCAACCAATTCGCGTCCACGCAGGCGGTGGTCGCGTGGACGATGACCGGCTACACGTTGGCCTTGGCGACAGTCATCCCCTTAGCGGGCTGGGCGGCCGACCGGTTCGGCACCAAACGGCTGTTCATGGGCTCCGTTCTGGCGTTCACGCTGGGCTCGATGCTATGCGCGCTGGCACCGGACATCCTGCTGCTCATTGTCTTTCGGGCGGTGCAAGGCATCGGGGGCGGCATGCTGTTACCGCTCGGCTTCATGATCCTGGTTCGCGAGGCGGGCCCCGGGCGACTCGGCCGCCTGATGTCGATCCTGAGCATCCCCATGCTGCTCGCCCCGATCTGCGGGCCCATCCTGGGAGGTTGGCTCATCGACACCACCGGCTGGAGATGGATCTTTCTGATCAACATGCCGATCGGCCTCGTCACGATCACCCTTGCGGCGATCGTGTTTCGCAAAGATCAGCCGGCGCGGTCGGAATCGCTCGACGTCGTCGGGGTGCTACTGCTCTGCCCCGGCTTGGCGACGTTTTTGTTCGCGGTGTCGTCCATCCCGGGTCGCGGCTCCGTCGCAGATCGGCACGTGTTGATACCGGCGACGGTCGGCCTGACGCTGATCGTGTGCTTCGTCCTGCACGCCTGGTACGGGACCGATCACCCGCTCATCGACCTACGGCTGTTCACGAACCGCGTTGTCACCCAAGCCAATGTGACGATGACGGTGTTCGCGGTCGCGTTCTTCGGGGCAGCATTGTTGCTTCCGAGCTATTTCCAGCAGGTGTTGCACCAGACGGCGATGCAGTCCGGCGTGCACATGATCCCGCAGGGGCTCGGCGCGATGCTGACCATGCAACTGGCCGGCCCGATCGTGGACCGGCGGGGGCCAGGCAAGGTCGTCCTGGCCGGCATCGCGCTCATCACCGTCGGCCTGGGCGCCTTCGCCTACGGGGTGGCCAGGCAATCCGACTACCAACCCATACTGCTGACCGGGCTGACGATCATGGGCCTCGGCATGGGGTGCACCATCATGCCTCTGTCGGTAGCGTCGGTGCAGGCGCTGGCCCCTCACCAGATCGCCCGCGGCTCGACGCTGATCAGCGTTCTGCACCAGGTGGGCGGCTCGGTCGGGACTGCGCTGATGTCGGTGATCCTGACGAGCCAGTTCAACCGCAGCGAGAACATCCGCGCCGCGAACAAAATGGCATTGCTTCAGCAGAGCTCGGCCAAACTCCATGTGCCGCTTGACAGGTCCGCCTTGCCGAAGCGGGTCTTCACCCACCATTTCACCGGCGAATTGCTACACGACCTCTCGCATGCCTACACCGCCGTGTTCGCGCTCGCGGTGGTGCTGGTGGCATCCACCCTCATCCCTGCCTGGTTTCTGCCGAGACGCCCAGCCGGCGAGTTCCTCACTGTCACCGACTGATTGGACCGCACCCGCTACGGAAGGCCGTGCGAAATAATCGCACGGCCTTCCGCCGATTCGTTGGCGAGGGGCGCCGGGCTGGCGTCAGCTGACTCCGTTCACACTGGCGGAGAACGAATTGACCGACGCCCCGACACTGCCGCTCCAAGGCTCGAAGCCGGCCTGGATGCTGGTCAGATACCAGGAGTTGTTCACTGCCGGCTCGTAGGTTTCGGTCTTGTCGATGAAATCCAACACGTTCATGTTGTTCCAGGACTGTATCGGGGTGTCCGCGACGTAGGACACCACCTGGTTCTGGCTGTTGTCGCCTTCCCACACCGCGAACTGCTTGCCGTCGATGGTGGCTTGACCCACATCGGAGCCGACCGGCTGGATGGGGCCGGAATGGTTGAACCAGATCATGACCTCCTGATGGTTTACCGTGGATGTGTTCGGCGTGGGATTCAGCCAGATGTCCTAGGACGCGTCGTAGGTGCCACTCTTGGGGTAGGTGTAACTGATGCTCCTGGTCGCGGTCTGGATCTGGCTCAACTGATCCGGCAGCAGACGCGGAGCTACCGCTACTGCTAGCAGCGGCGTTCGCCGCGTGGGCGCCGGCACCGGCACTACTCGCCAGCTGGCCTCCGTTACCACCGGGGAAAGCACTGAAAATGCCACGAAGCGCTTGCGCACCGTTTTGCAGTGGCGAGGCGTTGGACGCCTCGGCGCTCACATACAACTCTGCGGCGCTGGTCAAGGTACGTTCCATGCTGACGTGAAATGCCGCCGCCTGGGCAAGCAGAGCGCCATACTCGCGGCCGTAGCTTCCGAACAAAGCCGCGATGCTTTGCGACACTTCGTCGGCCGCCGCCGATGCCACGCTGGTGATCGGACTCGCGGCCGCCGTAGCAGCACGAAGCTGTACGCCGATACCGCCGACATCCGCAGCAGCTGCCGCCAGTGCGCTCGGATCGGAAACCAAGAATGACATGTCGAATCCCGTCGTATACCTCATAACGCCGCTGTCTCGTCTTGATCACGGTGTTATCACGACGAGACGGTATTCTGGGCCAGCCGGCGATGCTCCGTAGTGAAAAACGAAAAACTCGCCAAGCGTTCCCCTCAGTGGCGGCCACTCGGTACCAGCTATCCGTCCCCCGTGCGACAGTGTCAGGTGAGGCACGCCGTGTCGTGGACAACCGGCGGTCAGCAGCTATGATGAACACAAAGTTACGTCGTGTTGTACCGTTCGATCGCCTTGCTCGTCCGTCGTACTGTGGGCTTCTCACGTGCGATGTATAAGGCGCCGAACGCGAACGGCGCGATCGCAACTCGACTTATCTGCGCAGCGTAAGCAGACGTCGCGAATGGCCCCGGTGCGACCGGTGAGGCCAACATCACTGACGGCCTGACAAGAAGGACCTCAGCTGTGGATTTTGCGATGCTACCTCCTGAGATCAATTCTGGCCGGATGTATTCGGGTCCCGGATCGGGACCGATGCTGGCCGCGGCATCCGCGTGGGACAACCTGGCAGCCGATCTGCATGCCACAGCCGCCTCATACGAGGGGATAACTTCAGGTTTGA
This sequence comes from Mycobacterium sp. THU-M104, assembly GCF_049197365.1. Taxonomy (NCBI): domain Bacteria; kingdom Bacillati; phylum Actinomycetota; class Actinomycetes; order Mycobacteriales; family Mycobacteriaceae; genus Mycobacterium; species Mycobacterium sp. THU-M104. The sequence goes on along the minus strand of NZ_JBMIOP010000060.1, from coordinate 619 downwards.
CGAATGGCCCGTGGCTGGGCGGCGCCGCAGCATCCATGGCGACCGCGGTCACTCCGTACATTGCCTGGCTCAGCGCGACAGCCACTCAGGCGGAGCTGACTGCCGTCCAGGCCAAGTCGGCCGCCGCCGCCTACGAAAACGCGTTCGCGCTCACCGTTCCGCCGCCGGCGGTCACCGCCAACCGAGTTCAACTCAGCGCGCTGATCGCGACCAATCTGTTAGGCCAGAACACCGCGGCGATCGCGATCACCGAAGAACGTTACGCGCAGATGTGGGTGCAGGATGCCACCGCCATGTACGGGTACGCCGGCCATTCGGCAGCGGCGTCGAAGCTGGCGCAGTTCACCGCGCCGCCCAACACGACCAACCAGGCCGCAGCGGCCACGGCACCGGTCGGCGCCGCCGGCAACCACGCATCGGCGTTCGCGGCAGCGGTTCCGCACACCCTGCAAGCGCTCACCGGACCGCAGTCATCGACATCGCCCCTGTCGGAGCTGACGTCGGTGTTGGACTCCTCGCCTTTGAAAACTCTGCTGGAAACGCCCTCGGTGACGAGCACCGCTGCCTCCTCGGCCAGCACGTCGGCGTCGTCGGCGTCGGTCGGGGTCGGAACCAGAGC
>NZ_JBMIOP010000048.1:0-60022 GCF_049197365.1 Mycobacterium sp. THU-M104 | reverse complement strand
GGTTATTCGGCTGGAAGGTCCGCTTGCCCTTGGCCACGGCGTTCTCCTCGTTGTGTCTCGGTCCACGTAACCCGGCCATCCGTTCGTGGAAGTGTCATCATGACCACGGTCGGCGGTGGGTCTTGCTGCTGTCCCGGCGCAGTTCCCCACGACAACGTGGGTCGCAGCCGTATCGCCGACTTTCGGGCGACTGTTTGAGGGTACTGACGAGCTATCCCTGGGTCAAACCTGGCCTGCAACAACCGACAGTTCCGCTCCCGAAACCGAAGCCCACGTCCACACACCGCGCACTTCGGCGGTTCTCGCCCCGGACAATTGGAATGCAACTCAGCGGTTGGCAGCCGCACAGAAAACTGTTAGCTTCTTGCCATGCCGTGCCGGACTCAGTCGGCGGCCGACATCCAAGTGACGATGGCGGATCGACTGGCTGGCTAGGCGACCTCGACTGGTAATCTCCATCCCGGAAGATTGCACGTCTGTCGGGGTGGTTTGTTGCCCGCACTACGTCTTGTACACAGTTGTGTATAACTCATGTGGATAATCGCTTCGTCGTCATTGCCCCTCGACCCGGGATATGCGAGGACCAGGGAGATACGTCGTTGACCGATGACCCCGGTTCGACTTTCACGACGGTGTGGAACGCGGTCGTCTCCGAACTCAACGGCGAGCCCGCCGGTGATGCTCCCGCCGGCAACCGCGCAACGCTCGTCACCCCTTTGACCCCTCAGCAAAAGGCGTGGCTCAATCTGGTTCAGCCGCTCACCATCGTCGAGGGCTTTGCTCTGTTGTCGGTGCCGAGTAGCTTCGTGCAGAACGAGATCGAACGCCACCTGCGCGAGCCGATCACCGACGCCCTGAGCCGGCGACTCGGGCACCAGATCCAGCTCGGGGTCCGCATCGCTCCGGCTCCCGACAATGTCGACGATGGTGCGGTCACCACCGTGGAAACGTTGCCCTCGGCAACCGAACTTGATCTCGCGGACGACAACGACGATCCGGACGACGGCGACGACGTGCCCCTCGGTGCCGAACAAGGCTGGCCTCACTACTTCGCCGAACGCCCGCGCAACTCCGATCCTGCGGTCACCGGCGGAACCAGCCTCAACCGCCGCTACGTCTTTGACACCTTCATCATCGGCGCATCCAACCGGTTCGCCCATGCCGCGGCCCTCGCGATCGCCGAGGCACCGGCCCGTGCCTACAACCCACTGTTCATCTGGGGCGAATCCGGCCTGGGGAAGACCCACTTGCTGCATGCCGCCGGCAACTACACCCAACGCCTGTTCCCCGGGATGCGCGTGAAGTACGTGTCCACCGAGGAATTCACCAACGATTTCATCAACTCTCTGCGTGACGACCGCAAGGTCGCCTTCAAGCGCAGCTACCGCGACGTCGACGTGCTGCTGGTCGATGACATCCAGTTCATCGAAGGCAAAGAAGGAATCCAGGAGGAGTTCTTCCACACGTTCAATACGTTGCACAACGCCAACAAGCAGATCGTCATCTCCTCCGACCGGCCGCCCAAACAGCTGGCCACACTCGAAGACCGACTGCGAACACGCTTCGAGTGGGGTCTCATCACCGACGTCCAACCGCCCGAACTCGAAACACGCATCGCCATCCTGCGCAAGAAGGCACAGATGGACCGGCTCGCGGTGCCCGACGATGTCCTCGAGCTGATCGCCAGCAGCATCGAACGCAACATCCGCGAACTCGAAGGTGCCCTCATCCGCGTCACCGCGTTCGCGTCCCTGAACAAGACCCCCATCGACAAATCGCTGGCGGAGATCGTGCTGCGCGACCTGATCGCCGACGCCAGCACGATGCAAATCAGCGCGGCAACCATCATGGCGGCCACCGCGGAATACTTCGACACCACCGTCGAGGAGTTACGCGGACCGGGCAAGACGCGCGCACTGGCGCAGTCCCGCCAGATTGCGATGTACCTGTGCCGCGAGCTCACCGACCTCTCCCTACCCAAAATCGGCCAGGCATTCGGGCGTGACCACACCACGGTCATGTACGCCCAGCGCAAGATCTTGTCCGAGATGGCCGAGCGGCGTGAGGTGTTCGATCACGTCAAGGAACTGACCACACGGATCCGTCAGCGGTCCAAGCGCTGACGCGCACTCTTTTTTTACGAAAAACTTCTTACTCCTCTGTCACAGGAGTCACGTCGTCGCGTTGTGCGCAGCCATGTGTACAACGCGGGCGAAAACCGGCGCCCCCACCACACACCCGTGCACACTCGCGATCAATCCCCAGCCGCCAACCCACCGCCACACAGGCGACGAGCTCGTCATCCACAGCCCAACGAGCCCCCTAGCTGCGCGGGATCCTGCTGTCCCCAGCATCCACAGCCCCTATTACTGGTACTGATATCTCTTCGATCGTCATTCTTTGAAAACCGGCCCTGGGGACACTCGGGTGAACAGGGGCCATGTGGCGGTTGAGGCTTCGCGTTGTCGGACCCTGCCGCTAGCTTTCAAGATGGCCCCAGACGATCTACGGTTGATCTTCGGCTGCCGTTGCGGTCGTCATGGCCCACCTGTGCCATCGACGTTCGTCGCGGGGACCGACGCTAGTGGGGGGCTGGCCCTGGGATTTGAACACGTGTCAGGTGAAGGGACTCTTTATGGACGTGGCGACGACAGCAGCTGGCGTCACCAACCTGAGGTTTCGGTTGGTGCGGGAGTCCTTCGGCGACGCGGTGTCGTGGGTGGCCAAAAACCTACCCACCAGGCCCGCGGTGCCGGTCCTCTCCGGAATCCTGTTGTCCGGTTCCGATGACGGCCTGACGATTTCCGGGTTCGACTACGAGGTCTCGGCCGAAGCTCAGATCCCGGCCGAAATTACTTGTCCGGGAAGTGTTTTGGTTTCAGGACGGTTGTTGTCCGACATCACGCGGGCGTTGCCCGACAAGCCCGTCGATTTCTGCGTCGACGGCAACCGCGTCGCATTGACCTGTGGGAACGCCCGGTTTTCCCTGCCGACGATGGCGGTGGAGGATTACCCGACCCTGCCCGCCCTTCCGGAGGACACCGGCACCTTACCCGCGGATCTTTTCGCCGAGGCGATCGGCCAGGTCGCCATCGCGGCCGGCCGGGACGACACTCTGCCGATGCTGACGGGCATCCGGGTCGAGATCTCAGGCGACAGGGTGGTACTGGCCGCCACCGACAGATTCCGGTTGGCGGTTCGTGAATTGACGTGGTCGGCGTTGTCGCCCGATGTGGCGGCGGCGGTGTTGGTACCGGCCAAGACGCTGGCCGAGGCGGCGAAGTCCGGGACTGACGGATCCGACGTGCGGTTGTCCTTGGGCGCGGGCGCCGGGTTGGGCAAGGAAGGCCTGCTCGGTATCAGCGGTAACGGCAAACGGAGCACCACCCGACTCCTGGATGCGGAATTCCCGAAGTTCCGTCAGCTGTTACCGGCTGAGCACACGGCGGTGGCAACCATGAACGTGGCCGAGCTGACCGAGGCGATCAAGCTGGTTGCGCTGGTGGCGGATCGTGGCGCGCAGGTACGGATGGAATTCTCCGACGGCGTGCTGCGACTCTCGGCGGGCGCCGAGGATGTCGGCCGCGCCGAGGAAGATCTGCAGGTGGACTTCGTCGGTGAGCCGTTGACGATCGCGTTCAACCCGACGTATCTCACCGACGGGTTGGGATCGGTCCATTCCGAACGCGTGTCGTTCGGATTCACCACCCCGGGAAAACCGGCATTGCTGCGTCCGGTGTATTCCGAGGACAGCCATCCGTTCGGCCCGGGCCCGTTCTCCGTTCCGCCGACCGATTACGTGTATTTACTGATGCCAGTTCGGTTGCCCGGCTAGGTGTATGTCCGGCATTTGGGGCTGCGTGATTTCAGGTCCTGGGCGCAGGCCGACCTCGAATTGGGACCGGGCCGGACGGTGTTTGTCGGCCCCAATGGCTTCGGAAAGACGAATCTGATCGAGGCACTCTGGTATTCGACGACGTTGAGCTCTCACCGAGTCGGCACCGACGCGCCATTGATCCGGGTGGGTTCTGAGCGGGCCATCGTGTCGACGATTGTCGTGAACGAAGGTCGCGAATGCGCCGTCGACCTGGAGATCTCGGCTGGGCGCGCCAACAAGGCCCGCTTGAACAGGTCTCCGGTGCGCAGGACGCGCGACGTGGTCGGGGTGCTGCGTGCAGTGCTGTTCGCACCGGAGGATCTGGCCCTGGTCCAGGGTGACCCGGCCGAACGGCGGCGCTATCTCGATGATCTGGCCACCATCCGCCGGCCGAGTATCGCAGCGGCGCGCGCCGACTACGACAGAGTGCTACGGCAGCGCACGGCATTGTTGAAATCCCTTGGTGGGGCGCGATATCGGAATGACCAAAGCGCGCTGGACACACTCGACGTGTGGGACAGCCGGTTGGCAGAGCACGGCGCCGATGTGATGGCCGCCCGCATCGAGTTGGTCGAGCAGCTGGCACCTGAGGTGGAAAAGGCCTACCGGCTGCTGGCGCCGGAGTCGCGTCCGGCGTCGATCGCCTACCGGGCGAGCCTGGGCGGGCAGAGCCCAGCCGGTGACCGCCCATCTCTCGAAACAGCGCTCTTGGCCGCGTTGGCGACACGGCGTGACGCGGAGCTGGAACGGGGGATGTGCCTGGTCGGGCCGCATCGCGACGATCTCGAGCTGAGGTTGGGTGATCAGCCGACGAAAGGTTTTGCCAGCCATGGGGAATCGTGGTCTTTTGCGGTGGCATTGCGATTGGCCGCATACGAATTGTTGCGGTACGACGGCAGCGAGCCGGTGTTGTTGCTCGATGACGTGTTCGCTGAACTCGACACGACGCGACGCCGTGCGCTGGCAGGGGTTGCCGAAACGGCCGAACAGGTTCTGGTGACGGCAGCGGTGCTGGAAGACATCCCGTCGGACTGGGATGCTAGGAGGGTGCACATCGATATGCGGGACGCCGATCCCGGGCGCATCTCGGTGGTGGAACCGTGACCGGTGATGGTGCGGACACCGAGGCGGGCGGCATCCCGACGCCGCCGGGGGTGAACGGCATCGACTTGGTTCGTCGCACGCTCGAGGAGGCCCGCGCGGCCGCGCGGGCCCAGGGCAAGGACGCTGGGCGTGGGCGCGTCGTCCCGCGCGCCGGGCGACGGGTCGCCGGGCGACGGCGACGCTGGTCGGGTCCGGGGCCGGACAGCCGGGACCCCCAGCCACTGGGCCGGCTCGCGCAGGACCTGGCCAAAACACGCGGCTGGTCCGCGCAGGTGGCGGAAGGCACCGTCCTCGGCCAATGGCGAGCGATCGTGGGTCAACAGATTGCGGACCACGCCGCCCCGGTCAGTCTCAGCGATGGCGTGCTCAGCGTGGCGGCCGAGTCCACCGCCTGGGCCACCCAGTTGCGGATGATTCAGACGCACCTGCTGGCCAAGATCGCGGCGGCCGTGGGCAACGGTGTGGTGATTTCGCTGAAGATCACCGGGCCGGTCGCCCCGTCGTGGCGGAAGGGGCCGCGCCACATCGGAGGCCGAGGACCGCGCGACACCTACGGATAGCCGGCGCGCGCTGCTCGCCAGGACGCAGACACGCTGCGCCCGAGGCCTCGGCACCGGCCGTCTCAGAGCCGCCAGAATCAGATGGACCCGGGTCGCGCACGTCATGACGCGACCCAAATGAAGAAATCGAGCACACGGCGCGGCCAGCTAGCCAAAAACGCGCCCAGAAAACCAGTCCTGACGGCCTATCACGGTAGACTTGACCGGATGCGACCGCTGCGGTGACTGAACCGCTCGCACGAAACCCTGAGGAGACCATTCCGACCGTGGCTGCCCAAAAGAAGAAGGCACAAGACGAATACGGCGCTTCAGCGATCACCGTGCTCGAAGGGCTGGAGGCGGTCCGCAAACGCCCCGGCATGTACATCGGCTCCACCGGTGAGCGCGGTCTGCACCACCTCGTCTGGGAGGTCGTCGACAACTCGGTGGACGAGGCGATGGCCGGCTACGCCACCAAGGTCGACGTGCGCCTGCTCGACGACCGCAGCGTAGAGGTCGCCGACGACGGCCGCGGCATTCCCGTGGCGATGCATGCCACCGGAATCCCCACGGTCGACGTGGTGATGACCCAACTTCACGCCGGAGGCAAATTCGGCGGCGAGAACAGTGGCTATACCGTCAGTGGTGGCTTGCACGGCGTCGGCGTGTCGGTGGTCAATGCGCTGTCCACCCGGCTGGAAGTCAGCATCAGCCGTGACGGGCACGAATGGTTCCAGCACTACGAACACGCCGTGCCCGGCACCCTCAAGCAGGGCGAGGCCACCAAAAAAACGGGAACCACCATCAGATTCTGGGCCGATCCCGAGATCTTCGAAACCACACAGTACGACTTCGAAACAGTGGCGCGCCGGCTCCAGGAGATGGCTTTCCTCAACAAGGGCTTGACGATCAACCTCACCGACGAACGAGTGGAGCAGGACGAGGTCGTCGACGAGGTCGTCAGCGACACCGCCGAGGCACCCAAGTCAGCCCAGGAAAAGGCTGCGGAATCGCCTGTGCCACACAAGGTCAAGCACCGTACGTTCTGCTATCCGGGCGGCCTGGTGGACTTCGTCAAACACATCAACCGCACCAAAACCGCGATCCACACCAGCATCGTGGACTTTTCCGGCAAGGGCGAGGGTCACGAGGTCGAGGTCGCGATGCAGTGGAATGCCGGCTATTCGGAGTCGGTGCACACTTTCGCCAATACGATCAACACCCATGAAGGGGGCACTCACGAAGAGGGCTTCCGCGCCGCGTTGACGTCGGTGGTCAACAAGTACGCCAAAGACCGCAAACTGTTGAAGGACAAAGACCCCAACCTCACCGGCGACGACATCCGCGAGGGCTTGGCCGCCGTGATCTCCGTCAAGGTTGCCGAACCGCAGTTCGAGGGTCAGACCAAAACCAAGCTGGGTAACACCGAGGTCAAGTCGTTCGTCCAGAAGGCGTGTAACGAACAGCTGACGCACTGGTTCGAAGCCAACCCCTCGGAAGCGAAAGTCATTGTCAGCAAGGCGGTTTCATCTGCGCAGGCACGGATCGCGGCCCGTAAGGCGCGGGAGCTGGTGCGTCGCAAGAGTGCCACCGACATCGGGGGTTTGCCCGGTAAGCTCGCCGACTGCCGGTCGACCGATCCGCGTAAATCCGAACTCTACGTGGTGGAAGGTGATTCGGCGGGCGGCTCGGCCAAGAGTGGCCGCGATTCGATGTTCCAGGCGATACTTCCGCTGCGTGGCAAGATCATCAACGTCGAAAAGGCGCGAATCGACCGCGTGCTCAAGAACACCGAAGTTCAGTCGATCATCACCGCGCTGGGCACCGGCATCCACGACGAGTTCGACCTCACCAAGCTGCGCTACCACAAGATCGTGCTGATGGCCGACGCTGACGTCGACGGCCAGCACATCTCCACTCTGTTGTTGACGCTGCTGTTCCGCTTCATGCGGCCATTGATCGAAAACGGGCACGTCTTCCTGGCGCAGCCCCCGCTGTACAAGTTGAAGTGGCAACGCATCGATCCGGAGTTCGCCTACTCCGACCGGGAGCGGGACGGCCTGATGGAGGCTGGGCTCAAGGCCGGCAAGAAGATCAACAAGGACGATGGCATCCAGCGCTACAAGGGGCTGGGCGAGATGGACGCAAAAGAGTTGTGGGAAACCACCATGGACCCGGCGGTGCGGGTACTGCGCCAGGTCACCCTGGATGACGCGGCCGCCGCCGACGAGTTGTTCTCCATCTTGATGGGCGAAGATGTCGACGCGCGCCGAAGCTTTATCACCCGCAACGCCAAGGACGTTCGATTCCTGGATGTCTGAGCGATCAGATACGCCAACGCAAACGAGGAAAAGATGACTGACACCACGCTGCCGCCGGGTGACCATCCCGCCGAGCGGATCGAACCCGTTGACATCCAGCAGGAGATGCAGCGCAGCTACATCGATTACGCGATGAGCGTGATCGTCGGCCGCGCACTGCCGGAGGTACGCGACGGCCTCAAACCGGTGCATCGCCGCGTGTTGTATGCGATGTACGACTCCGGCTTCCGCCCGGACCGCAGCCACGCCAAGTCGGCGCGCTCGGTGGCCGAGACGATGGGTAACTACCACCCGCATGGCGACGCGTCGATCTACGACACCCTGGTACGCATGGCGCAGCCGTGGTCGCTGCGGTACCCGCTGGTCGACGGGCAGGGCAACTTCGGTTCGCCGGGCAACGACCCGCCGGCGGCGATGCGGTATTGCGTCACTGGAGATGCGTTGGTGCGCTTACCGCTCGGGCAATCTGTGCGGATTTGCGATGTGGCTCCGGGCGCTGCGCCCAATTCGGACAACGTGGTCGAGTTGAAGGTTCTGGATCGGCACGGCAACACCGTTTTGGCGGACACACTGTTCCATTCGGGCGAACATCAGACTTTCAGGGTACGGACGGCTGAAGGCTACGAGGTCACGGGCACGGCCAACCATCCCTTACTGTGTTTGGTCGACGTCGGCGGCATACCCACCCTGCTGTGGAAGTTGATCGCAGAGCTCCGCCCCGACGACCACGTCGTGTTGCAGCGCACGCCACCGGCGGAATCGGGCCCCGATGACTGCCATGACGCGCTGGAAGCCCTGCTGTTGGGTGCTTTCGTCAGCGAGGGCTTCGGGTCCGAAACTCGCGCCGGGTTCAACAACCTCGACCGCGACTACTTCGAGAAGGTCGTCGGTGCATACGACGCGGTCGTCGGAGGCCGGCGGTATGTATCCGCGCGGGTGACCGCCTCCGGTTCGACGCTGCACGAATTCGACGTGCACAATCTGTCGGAACTCAGAAAGACGCGGCTCGGCGGGATGATCGGGCAACGTCCGGCCGACAAGTCGGTGCCGCATTGGCTGTGGCAGTCCCCCGCCGCAGCGAAACGCGTCTTCCTGCAAGCGTTGTTCGAGGGTGATGGCTCGTGTTCTGCGCTACCGCGCAACACGATTCACATATCGTACTCGACACGCAGCAGGCAGCTGGCGGTAGACGTTCAACAGATGCTGCTCGAGTTCGGAGTGGTCTCACGGCGATGCCGCCGTGCTGATGGCGAGCACGAGGTCGCCATCACCGATCGTGCTCAGGCCGAAATCTTCGCAAACCATGTCGGTTTCGGCGGTGCCAAACAAACCAAGCTGAACGCCGTACTCGCTGAGATGCCGACTTGCCGCGGGCGGGACGAAGATCACGTACCCGGACTGGCCGCGTTCATCGGCAGGTACGCCGGTGGCTCCCGGGCCGACCGCGACTGGCTCAACCGCCACAACGTCGACCGCATCCAACGCTGGCGCACGCGCGGCGGGGAGATTCTGGCCCACATCGCCGATCCCGACGTCCGCGCCATCGCCAGCGACCTCACCGACGGCCGGTTCTACTACGCGCGCATCGCCTCCGTCACCGAGGCGGGTGTACAACCGGTGTACAGCCTGCGCGTGGACACCTCCGACCACGCATTCCTGACCAACGGTTTCGTCAGCCACAACACCGAGGCGCGGCTGACTCCGCTGGCGATGGATATGTTGCGCGAAATCGACGAGGAGACAGTCGATTTCGTACCGAACTATGACGGCCGGGTGCAGGAGCCCACCGTACTGCCCAGCCGGTTCCCCAACCTGCTGGCCAACGGGTCGGGCGGCATCGCGGTGGGGATGGCGACCAACATCCCGCCGCACAACCTGCGTGAGCTCGCCGAGGCGGTGTTCTGGTGCCTAAACAACCACGAGGCCGACGAGGAAGCCACGCTGGCCGCCGTCTGCGAACGCGTCAAGGGGCCCGACTTTCCCACCTCCGGGCTGATCGTCGGGTCACAGGGCATCGTCGACGCCTACACGACGGGCCGCGGCTCCATCCGGATGCGCGGCGTCGTCGAGGTGGAAGAGGATTCCCGCGGCCGGACGTCGGTGGTGATCACCGAGTTGCCGTACCAGGTCAACCACGACAACTTCATCACCTCGATCGCCGAGCAGGTCCGCGACGGCAGGCTGGCCGGGATCGCCAACATCGAAGACCAGAGCAGTGACCGGGTGGGCCTGCGCATCGTCGTCGAGCTCAAACGTGACGCGGTCGCCAAGGTGGTGCTCAACAACCTCTACAAGCACACGCAACTGCAGACCAGTTTCGGCGCCAACATGCTGTCGATCGTCGACGGGGTGCCGCGAACCCTGCGCCTCGACCAGCTGATCCGCCACTACGTTGCCCACCAGCTCGACGTCATCGTCCGGCGCACCACCTACCGGTTGCGCAAGGCCAACGAACGCGCACACATTCTGCGCGGTCTGGTCAAGGCGCTCGATGCGCTCGACGAGGTCATTGCGCTGATCCGGGCATCGGAAACCGTCGACATCGCCCGCGCCGGGCTGATCGAACTGCTCGATATCGACGAAATCCAGTCCCAGGCGATCCTGGACATGCAGTTGCGGCGCCTGGCCGCGTTGGAGCGCCAGCGCATCGTCGACGACCTGGCCAAGATCGAGGCCGAGATCGCCGACCTCGAAGACATCCTCGCCAAACCCGAACGCCAGCGCGGGATCGTCCGTGACGAACTCGCCGAGATCACCGACAAACACGGCGACGACCGCCGAACCCGGATCATCGCCGCCGACGGGGACGTCAGCGACGAGGACCTGATCGCGCGCGAGGATGTCGTCGTCACCATCACCGAGACCGGATACGCCAAGCGCACCAAGACCGACCTCTACCGCAGCCAGAAGCGCGGCGGCAAGGGCGTGCAGGGCGCCGGGCTCAAGCAAGATGACATCGTCAAGCACTTCTTCGTGTGCTCGACCCACGATTGGATCCTGTTCTTCACCACCCAGGGGCGGGTGTACCGGGCCAAGGCCTACGAGCTGCCGGAGGCATTGCGCACGGCGCGCGGGCAGCACGTGGCCAACCTGCTGGCCTTCCAGCCCGAGGAGCGCATCGCCCAGGTCATCCAGATCCGCGGGTACGAGGACGCGCCGTACCTGGTGCTGGCCACCCGCAACGGCCTGGTCAAGAAGACCAAGCTGACTGATTTCGACTCCAACCGCTCGGGCGGAATCGTCGCGATCAACCTGCGCGACGGCGACGAGTTGGTCGGCGCGGTGCTGTGTTCCTCCGAGGACGACCTGCTGCTGGTGTCGGCCAACGGTCAGTCGATCAGGTTCTCGGCGACCGACGAGGCGCTACGGCCGATGGGACGCGCCACGTCGGGGGTACAGGGCATGCGTTTCAACGCAGACGATTACCTGTTGTCGCTCAACGTCGTTCGTGAAGGCACCTACCTGCTGGTCGCGACGTCCGGCGGCTACGCGAAGCGGACCGGGATCGCGGAGTACCCGGTTCAGGGCCGTGGCGGCAAGGGCGTCCTGACCGTCATGTATGACCGTCGGCGGGGCAGGCTGGTAGGCGCGCTGATCGTGGACGAGGACAGCGAACTGTACGCGATCACCTCTGGGGGTGGTGTGATCCGCACGGCCGCGCGTCAAGTCCGTAAGGCGGGCAGGCAGACCAAGGGCGTTCGGCTGATGAACCTTGGCGACGGAGACGACTTGTTGGCCATCGCGCGCAACGCCGAAGAGAACGCCGAAGAGATCGTCGAGGCAGCCGAGACCACCAACGAGGCCGACGGATCCAACGAGTAGCGGGCCACGATCAGGGCGGGCGTTGTCGCGGGGAGGTGCTGGGCAACTAGACTCGGCCCGGTGACGATGCGGGCCGCTGCGTGGCCCGAGGAGGAATCGGGCAATCAAGCTCGGCCCGGTGACGATGCGGGCCGCTGCGTGGCCTGGATGCGATGTGACTACCACCGCCCGGGTAGGCCGAGCTAGGGCCAGGTAGGCAACGTGAGGAGTCGGGGTGAGTTCACCGAGCGAGCCGGGCGCCCCCAACAAGGGTGACGGCCTTGATGGGGATGGTTCGGCCGGGCGGAGCGGTGCGCACAGCGCGGCGCCCGCCTCGGGCGGCCGGAGTCAGGAGGCCACGGAAGCACCGCCGTGGCAGCGCGGCGCCTCCAGGGCCGCTCCTTCGCCGTATCGTCAGACGGAAGCACCCGGCGACACGCGCACGCCGGCCGGGGCCGACCCACGGCTGAGTCGTGTCGCCTCGGGCAGCACCGCACTCGGGGCGGGGTCGGCCGGGCATATCAGGAACCCCACGCGGGAGGTCGACACCGCGTCGGCTCGCGGCGAGACCTCGCCGGCCGAGGCCTACGCCAGCGAGCTGCCCGACCTGTCGGGCCCGATGCCGCGGTCCCCGCAGCGCAAGCCCGCACCGCCCGACCGTGGCACGGAGGGGCCGAAAGCCCCGGGTTCGGGTCGCCCGGTGGTCCCGGAGGGCCGCGACTTGCGTGACGAACGGGTTCAGGTCTCGCGGCGGGCCCGCGGGCCGGTCCGGGCCAGCATGCAGATCCGCCGGATCGATCCGTGGAGCACGCTGAAGGTGTCGCTGCTGTTGTCGGTGGCCCTGTTCTTCGTCTGGATGATCGCGGTGGCGTTCCTGTACCTCGTGCTCGGCGGCATGGGGGTGTGGGCCAAGCTGAACAGCAACGTCGGCGATCTGCTCAACAACACCAGCGGCAGCAGCGGCGAGCTGGTGTCCAGCGGCGCCATCTTCGGCGGCGCCACCCTGATCGGCCTGGTCAACATCGTCCTGCTGACCGCGATGGCGACGATCGCGGCGTTCGTCTACAACCTGACCACGGATCTGATCGGGGGCATCGAGGTGACCCTGGCGGACCGCGACTAGCGTGAATGTCAGCGTTTTTTGGGAGTGGGGCGGCGATTGCGGTAGTCTCGTCGCTCGGCCGTACGCGAGTGCGGGCCTATAGCTCAGGCGGTTAGAGCGCTTCGCTGATAACGAAGAGGTCGGAGGTTCGAGTCCTCCTAGGCCCACAACCATGGGTCCGTTGAGACGTTACGTGAGACCGGCATTGCCACTGGGCCTGCTCGCCGCAGTGGCAGCGGTGGTGCGGTCGCGACGTGGGGTCGAAGTCTGGCACATGGCGGTCGCCGATACTCCCGAACCCGGTGACGGTCGGGGGCCTTAGCTCAGTTGGTAGAGCACCGCCTTTGCAAGGCGGGTGTCAGGGGTTCGATTCCCCTAGGCTCCACGGCGTTGAGACCGAAGCATGGCGAGAGTGGCCAACCGCGACCCGGCCCGTTTTCAGGAGCCGAACGACTTCCGTACCGGCCGCAGCGGCGCCGCGGGACACAGGGCGGTCGGGGCGGAGTATCCACTTCTGGGTGGGTGCCGCACCGGCGCGCCTGGAAGTCGTGATCGCGTTACGCACGGCTGGTGCGTCGAACCCGGTGGATCGTGGCGACGCAGATCAGGGAATGGTTTCCGACCATCCTGGTCCGGCGCCGGAAAGGCCTGCGGCTGGACGCGATGTGAGGACGTCCGTCAAGGACGCGGCTGCACGTCGACGCTGGGCGGGCGTGGGGACGGTTCCTGGGGCCGCGCGCGCGTCGAGCGCCGCACGACGCTGAATAGCACCGCCCCGCCGGCCAGCACGGTCACGGCGGCGCCCGCGATCAGCAACGGCCGTTTATTGCGGCGGCGCTGCGCCCGCCGTGCGTCGCGGAGCGCCTGGGGCAGGTTGGCGGCGACTTCCTGGGCGGCGGCCAGTTCCTGGCCGAGCGCTTCCTGGGCGGTCGCCACATCCCGGGTCAGCCGGCCCTCCCGGTAACGACGGCGCAGTCCGACGGCGGAGGCGTGCGCGGCGTCTACGCCGAGTCCCGCCACCCCTCGGGTGACGTACACCGGCCCCGCCAACGAGTAGGTCAGGCCCCGGGTCAGCCGCTCCCGCGGGGTCAGCCGGGCTTCCGTCTTCGCTTTCATCTGCCGCCTTTCTGCGCCGGTCGTGCCAGGCCGGTCAGGGAACCTGCCGGGTAAGTCGGCCCAGAGGCCGTCGGGGACCTCCACAGACTGCCACCAAAGGGGCGTCGGCGGGACCCCCGGAACGAATTCGCACGCGGCCCGGCGTCGCGGGGCCCGGGTCTGCGGGATGGCCGTGTGACACCGGTTGCGGGCAGGCTCGCGGGTGATGGCAGACTTGCGAGTCGTGACCAACAGCCCCATTCAGACTGCCACTGCCACGCTGCACACCAACCGCGGCGACATCAAGGTCGCCCTGTTCGGGAACCACGCACCCAAGACCGTCGCCAACTTCGTCGGCCTGGCCCAGGGCACCAAGGAGTACTCGGCACAGAACGCGTCGGGAGGATCCTCGGGCCCGTTCTACGACGGCGCGGTGTTCCACCGGGTGATCCGCGGGTTCATGATCCAGGGCGGTGACCCGACCGGCACGGGCCGCGGCGGCCCGGGCTACAAATTCGCCGACGAGTTCCATCCCGAGCTGCAGTTCGACCGGCCCTACCTGCTGGCGATGGCCAACGCGGGCCCGGCAACCAACGGTTCGCAGTTCTTCATCACCGTGGGCCAGACGCCGCACCTGAACCGGAAGCACACGATCTTCGGCGAAGTCACCGACCCCGGGTCGCGTCACGTTGTGGACGCGATCGCGACGACGGCCACCGACGGCAACGACCGTCCCGCCGAGGCGGTCGTCATCGAGTCGATCACGATCGCCTAGCTCGACCCGGCCCGCCGGACGGCGTGCGTCGCGCCGAGCGTGAACGTGTTGCGAAAAATCGAGCGATTTATCGCGGTGGTTTAACGTTCGGCGGCGCTACGTTGGTCAGCGCCGCCCGCGGCCCGCGTAACCGGCCGCCGTCAGCGCGTCGAACACGTCAAGGGGGTTGGTGCCGAGGTCCCACCGGGAGAGGAACACCATGCCGCCGCCGACCGTCTCGATCTCGAGCATCCGGACCGTGCGCGCGTAGCGGCGGAACTCGGTGATCCGGATGACCTCGATCGCGGACGGCGGCAATACCTGTGTCCGGAACCAGCCCCGCAGCGCCAGGCCGTCGGGGGTGATTGCCAGCTTCGGGCGTGCGCGCCACGTCAACGCGGCAAACAGCAGCAGGCCCACCGCAGCAAGCCACGTCAGAGCATGCCCCGGCGCATCTGTGACCACAGTCACACTGGCGATTGCCATCATCACGCCGGCGAGGCCACAAGCAGCGATTCCTGCCGTACGCGGCGCCCACCGTGTTTGCTGCATGCCGTTCTCAGCCCCTCTCAACACTGCCGATGCAGTTATCCACAAGCGCTATCAACAGTGGGGATAAATCACATGCTTGTCATTGTTTGCTCGTAACGCTGCTGACGCGGCGCCAGACCGACCCCGATATGCCGTCATGGTCGGGGGCATTCCGCTCAGTGCCAGCGCATCGTGAGCAACAGACCGGTGATCATGAAAGCGAACGCGATGGCGTAGTTCCAGGGACCCAATTGGGCCATCCAGTTGAGCGCCGTCGGGGCCTGGCTGCCGACTGCGGCCAGCTGAAAAACCATCAACCAGACGAGCCCTATCAGCATGAGGCTGACGAACAGCGCGACGAACCACACACTCGACGGCCCGACTTTCACCTTCACCGGTGTGCGACTGACGGCACCGACGGTGAAGTCGTTCTTCTTGCGGACCTTGGACTTGGGCATGGGTACCTCGCGGATATGTGGGGTTACCTGGACTACACGGTAATCGCAACGGGGTGCAACGATGACGGGGGTGGTTGCACGCCCAGCCTGGCTATGAGCCTAACTCACCTGGCAGGCTGACCGGGAAATGGAGAAGCGATGAGCGACACGCGCCGCTCGCCCTGGCGGTTCGGCGTTCCGCTGGTCTGCCTGTCGGCCGGCGTGCTCCTGGCGGCAACCCATGGCGTGTCCGGCGGTGCAGAGATCCGCCGCAGCGACGCGCCGCGCCTGGTCGACCTCGTTCGCGAGGCCCAGGCCTCGGTCAACTCCGTCAACGCCCGGCGGGACGAGCTTGCGAACGCGGTGGACACGGCCCGCGGCCGGTCTTCGGATGCGGCGTTGGCGGACCTCCTCCACCGGTCCGCCCGGCTGGCCGGTGAGGCCGGCATGGATCCCGTCGATGGTCCGGGGCTCGTGGTGACTCTCGACGACGCCCAGCGTGACGCCAACGGCCGCTTCCCGCGCGACGCCTCCCCCGACGATTTGGTGGTGCACCAGCAGGACATCGAGGCCGTCCTCAACGCGTTGTGGAGCGCCGGCGCCGAGGCGATCCAGATGCAGGACCAGCGGATCATCGCGACCTCGGTGCCGCGCTGCGTCGGCAACACCCTGCTGCTCAACGGGCGCACCTACAGCCCGCCTTACACCGTCACCGCGATCGGCGATCCCACCGCCATGCAAGCCGCCCTGGCCTCCGCCCCCTTGGTGATCCTCTACAAGCAGTACGTGGTCCGGTTCGGCCTGGGCTACCACGAACAGGTCGAATCCGACGTGCACATCGCCGGCCATGCCGGGCTGATTCGGATGCACTTCGCGCAGCCCGTGTCGCCGCAGGCTTCCGCCCCGGGTCGCCGCGGGCGGTAGCCTGACACGATGCGGATCCTGGTTGTCGACAATTACGACAGCTTCGTGTTCAATCTCGTGCAGTATCTGGGGCAACTCGGCGTCCAGGCTGAGGTGTGGCGCAACGACGATGCCCGCCTCTCCGACGAGCGTGCCGTCACCGCACAGTTCGCCGGCGTGCTGCTCAGCCCGGGTCCGGGCACGCCGGAACGTGCGGGCGCCTCGATAGGCCTGGTGCGGGCCTGCGCGGCGGCGGGCACGCCACTGCTGGGGGTGTGCCTGGGCCACCAGGCCATCGGTGTCGCATTCGGCGCCCGGGTGGACCGCGCTCCCGAGTTGCTGCACGGCAAGACCAGCAGCGTCTTCCACACCAATGTCGGTGTGCTCCAAGGCCTTCCGGATCCCTTCACGGCCACCCGATACCATTCGCTGACGATCCTCCCGGATTCGGTGCCGGGGGTGCTGCAGGTAACGGCGCGCACCGGAAGCGGTGTGATCATGGGAGTGCGCCACACCGAGCTGCCAATCCACGGCGTCCAGTTCCATCCGGAGTCGATCCTGACCGAGGGCGGGCACCGAATGCTCGGAAACTGGCTCACCTACTGCGGATGGGCCCGTGACGACACGCTGGTCCGTCGGCTGGAAAACGAGGTCCGCACCGCGGTGCGACCGCACCTCCCGGACACTGTGGCTACTGGCCGAACTTCAGCGTGATGATGCCGTCCCGGTTGACCCCGGCCCCGGGAGGCGGGTTCTGATACACCACCTTGTTGTGCATGGAACCGCCGGCGTCGACATCGGGGCCCTTGTCCAGCACCCCGGTCCAGCCCAGCGCACGTAACCGTGGTTCGGCGTCGGTCCAGAACATGTTGGTGACGTCTGGCATCACGAACTGGTTGCCCTTGGACACCTGCAGTTCGATGACCGAGTCGACCGGGACCGCGGTGTCTTTGGGCGGATTGGTGCCGACCACCTCCCCGGCCGGCCGGGGACTGTCCACCTCGACCTGACTGAACTTGGCGAACCCGTATACGTTGAGGTTTTTCTGCGCGACGTCGACAGTCTGGCCTGCCACGTCGGGAACCTGCTTCGTTTCCGGGCCGGAGCCGACGATGACGGTGACGACGTTGGTGATCGCCGAGGTCTGGTTGGCCGGCGGATTGGTCCCGATGACCTTGCCCGTCAGGTCCGGGATCGACGGTGAATTCGCCTGCTTGAACTTGGTGAATCCGGCGGCTTTGAGCTTCTTGACCGCCTCGCCGTAGGTCAACGAGGAGACGTCGGGCACCTCGCGCTGCTCCGGCCCGGTGGAAACGTTGATGGTGACCTCGTCGCCCGCACTGACCGACGCGTTGGCGTCAGGGTCGGTGTTGATGACGTGGTCGGGTGGGACCGTCGAATCAGGCTTCTGCTGGGTGCGCGTCTTGAACCCGCGGTTCTGCAGCACCGCGATGGCGTCCGCGGAGATCTGTCCCCGCACGTCAGGTACCTGGACGTCGCGGGTGCCGCCACCGAACGTGTTGAAGGCGATGACGACGACGATCGTCAGCACTGCGAGCACGGCAACCGCGACGACCCATCGGGCGACCGGACCGTCCGGCCGATCGCCCTCGGTGCCGCTGCCGCCGAGCGGCCGGCGCGGCAAGGCGCCGGAGCGGGGCTGCCCGCCGTATCCCCCGTGTCCGCCGGCGGACGTCAGCGACGTGCGCTCGGCGTCGGTGAGGACTTTGGGCGCTTCAGGTGGCTCACCGTTGTGCACCCGAACCAGGTCGGCGCGCATCTCCGCCGCGGTCTGGTAGCGGTTCTCCGGGTTCTTGGCCAGTGCCTTGAGGACGACGGCGTCGAGCTCGGCGGAGATCCCCGGATGCCGATGCGACGGAGGGATCGGGTCTTCCCGCACATGTTGATAGGCCACCGCGACCGGTGAGTCGCCGGTGAACGGCGGCTCACCGGTGAGGATCTCGTACAGGACGCAGCCGAGCGAATAGACATCGGATCGCGCGTCGACGGAATCGCCGCGGGCCTGCTCGGGCGAGAGATATTGGGCGGTCCCGATCACGGCCGCGGTCTGGGTGACGCTGTTGCCGCTGTCGGCGATTGCCCGCGCGATGCCGAAGTCCATCACCTTGACGGCGTTTGTGGTGCTGATCATGATGTTCGCCGGCTTGACGTCGCGGTGGATGATGCCGTTCTGGTGGCTGAAGTTCAATGCCTGGCAGGCGTCGGCGATGATCTCGATGGCGCGGCGCGGGGGCAGCGGTCCGTCGGTGTGGACGATGTCGCGCAGGGTGACGCCGTCGACGTACTCCATGACGATGTAGGGCAGCGGGCCGGCAGCGGTCTCCGCTTCGCCGGTGTCGTACACCGCGACGATGGAGGGGTGGTTCAGCGCCGCGGCATTCTGCGCTTCCCGCCGGAAGCGCAGGTAGAAGCTGGGATCACGGGCCAGATCGGCGCGCAGCACCTTGACGGCGACGTCGCGGTGCAATCTGATGTCGCGTGCCAGGTGAACTTCCGACATGCCTCCGAAGCCGAGGATCTCACCCAGCTCATAGCGGTCCGACAGATGCTCCGGGGTCGTCATCGCGGTGTCTCGTGTGCGGCCGGCACCGCGACGGGGGTCGACGACAGCGGCTTTGCCGGAAACGTGAACCGCGGGGGCGCAAGGCCGCTGGGGGTCTGGCTCGGCGGCGGCGGTCCCGAGGATCCCGACGAGGGCGGGGCGCCGGTGTCGGTGACCGTCGGCGGTGGCGTCGGCTGCTGATCGGTGTACGCGCGGGAGTTGATGACGATCAGCACCGCGATGATGATCGCCAATGCCCCCAGCACGCCCGCGGCCCACAGCAACGCGCGCTGGCCCGAGGAGAACGTGCGTCGCGCCGGGGGCGGCCGATGCCCGCCGGTGGTCGGCCGGGACCGCCGCGCCGCCGGACTGCGTCCGCTTGAGGCACCCGCGACCCTCGTCGGCGCCGCGGTCGACGGGATGGCCGCCGGCGAGGCGCGCCCCGGCGGCGGTGACTGGCTGGGCCTCGGCGGGCGTCGGCCCGCCCGGACCGCGGCGACCGCGTCGGCGAACGGCCCCCCGCTGCGATAACGCATCCCGGGGTTCTTGACCAAAGTGATCTCGATCAGTTCGCGGACGTTGGGCGGCAACTCGGCAGGCAGCGGCGGCGGGGGCTCCTTGATGTGCTTCATCGCCACCGAGAGCGCGCCGTCGCCGGTGAACGGCCGCTTACCCGAGACGACTTCGTAGCCGACCACACCGAGGGAATAGACGTCGCTGGCCGGGGTCGCGTCGTGGCCCAGCGCCTGTTCGGGCGCGATGTACTGCGCGGTACCCATCACCATCCCGGTCTGGGTCACCGGTGCGGCGTCGACGGCTTTGGCAATACCGAAGTCGGTGATCTTGACCTGACCGGTGGGCGTGATCAGGATGTTCCCGGGTTTGACGTCGCGGTGCACCAGTCCGGCGGCGTGGGCGACCTGCAGGGCCCGGCCGGTCTGCTCCAGCAGGTCCAGCGCATGCCGCAGCGACAGTCGGCCGATGCGCTTGAGCACCGAGTTCAGCGGCTCGCCGTTGACCAGTTCCATGACGAGGTAGGCGGTGCGCCCCTCCCCGTCCAGTTGGCTTTCGCCGTAGTCGTGCACGCCCGCGATCCCCGGGTGGTTGAGCATCGCGGTGGTGCGCGCTTCGGCGCGGAAACGCTCGATGAACTCGGGATCCTGCGAGAACTCCTGTTTGAGCACCTTGACCGCGACGCGCCGGCCCAGCCTGCTGTCGACGGCCTCCCAGACCTGGCCCATGCCGCCGGTCGCGATGAGGCGCTGTAGGCGGTACCGGCCGGACAGCGTCACACCTACTCGCGGGCTCATGGTCCCCCCTGCAGCGCGGCCTCGATCACGGCCCGTCCGATCGGCCCGGCGAGTGCACCCCCGGTCGCGGCCAGGCGATCACCGCCGTTCTCCACCACCACCGCCACGGCCACCTTCGGCGCTTGCGCGGGCGCAAACGCGATGTACCACGCGTGGGGCGGGGTGTGTCGCGGATCGGTGCCATGTTCTGCGGTACCGGTTTTCGATGCGATCTGCACGCCGGGAATGGCCCCTTTCTGCTGCGCGACCTTCTCGGCACTGACCATCAGCTCTGTCAGCTTAGTCGCGACCTGCGGTGACACCGCTCGGCGCTGTGCGTAGGGCACCGCGGTGCTGATGTTGGACAGGTCCGGGCCCCTGAGGCTTTCGACCAGGTAGGGCTGCATGGTCACCCCGCCGTTGGCGATCGTCGCCGCAATCTGGGCATTTTGCAACGGCGTCACCGCGACGTCTTTCTGCCCGATGCTCGACATCCCCAGGGCAGCGGCGTCGGGGATCACCCCGACGGTGGATTCGGCGACCTGCAGCGGGATGACGCTCGGTGCGCTGTCCAGCCCGAACGCATGCGCCATGGCGCGCAGCGACTCCGCCCCGGTCAAGAGCCCCAGCTGGACGAATGCGGTGTTACAGGACTTGGCGAACGCCTCGGCCAGCGACACCGTCGGTTCGGGCCCGCACGGCGCCCCGCCGTAGTTCTCCAGCGTGGCGCTGCTGTCGGGCAAGGGGATCGAGGCCGCCGCGGTCAACTCCTCGGTCACCGCGGTGCCACCCTGCAGCGCCGCCGCGGTGGTGATCACCTTGAACGTCGAACCGGGTGGGTAGGTTTCGGAGATGGCGCGGTTGATGAGCGGATTGCCCGGGTTGTCACGCAGTCGTTGCCAGGCCTGCGCCTGCAGTTGGGGGTCGTGCGAGGACAACAGGTTGGGGTCGTAGGACGGAGACGACACCATGGCCAGAATTTTGCCGGTGGACGGCTCGAGGGCGACGACGGCGCCCTTGCACGGCGCCCCCCCGCAGCCCTGCTGCATCGCGTCCCAGCCGGCCTGCTGGACGCGCGGATTGATCGTGGTGTCGACGTTGCCCCCGCGCGGATCGCGGCCGGTGAAGAAGTCGGCGAGCCGCCGCCCGAAGAGCCGCGCGTCCGAGCCGTTCAACACCGGGTCCTCGGCACGTTCCAGGCCCGAGCTCGAATAGCGCAGCGAATAGAAGCCGGTGACCGGCGCGTATACGTCGGGGTTCGGGTAGACCCGCAGGAACCGGTATCGGCTGTCGGTGGCCACCGAATAGGCCAGCAGCTGGCTTCCGGCGACGATCTGGCCGCGTTGACGCGAATACTCGTCCAGCAGGATCCGCTGGTTGCGGGGATCGGCCCGTAGCCCGTCGGCGGCGAAGACCTGCGTCATCGTGGCGTTGAGCAACAGCAGCACCATCAACGCCATCACGGTGACCGAGATGCGGCGGAGGGAGGCGTTCATACCCGCTGTATCACCTCAGTGCCGGCCGACGCGATCGATGACGTGGTGCGCTCGCTGGTGCCCGGCGGACGCCGGGCGCTGTGCGAGATTCGCGCCAGGATCGCCAGCAGCACGTAGTTGGCCAGCAGTGACGACCCTCCGTAGGACATCCACGGTGTGGTCAGGCCGGTGAGCGGGATCAGCTGCGTCACACCGCCGACGACGATGAACAGCTGGATCGCCAGCGCCGATGCCAGGCCGGCGGCCAGCAGCTTGCCGAAGCTGTCGCGGGTGGCGATAGCGGTGCGCAAGCCGCGGACGATGACGATGGTGTACAGCAGCAGGATGCTCGCCAGCCCGACCAGTCCGAGCTCTTCACCGAAGGCGGCGATGATGAAGTCGGTCGCCGCCGCGGGAACGGCGCCGGGCTGACCGTTGCCCAGGCCGGTTCCGAAGATGCCGCCGGTGGCGAAGCTGAACAGCGACTGCACCATCTGGTAGCCGCTGCCCTCGGGGTCGGCGAAAGGGTCCCACCACGTCTGCACGCGGACCCGCACGTGCCCGAAAACGAAGTATGCCGCGACCCCGCCGGCGAGGAACAGCACCAGGCCGACGCCGACCCAGCCGAGGCGCTGTGTGGCCAGGTACACCACGACGAGAAACGAGGTATAGAGCAGCAGCGAAGTTCCCAGGTCCTTCTCGAAGACCATCACACCGACGGAGATCACCCAGGCCGTCAGCAGTGGTGCGAGGTCGCGCGGGCGTGGCAGGGTCAGCCCCATGACGTGCTTGCCGACGCTGGTGAAAAGGTCTCGTTTGGCGATCAGCACCGCCGAGAAGAAGATCAGCAGCAGGATCTTGGAGAACTCGGCCGGCTGGATCGAGAACCCCGGAAGGCGAATCCAGATCTTGGCGCCGTTCTGTTCGGACAACGAGGCCGGCAGCAGGGCGGGCACCGCCAGGAAGGCCAGGCCTGCCGCCCCGCAGATGTAGCCGTAGCGCGCGAGTTGGCGATGATCCTTGAGGAAGGTGACGACCAGCGCGAACGTGGCCACCCCGACGAGGCTCCACAGCATCTGCTGGGCCGCACTGGGGATGTGGCGGCCGCTGAGTTCGTTGTCGGCGAGGTCGAGGCGGTGGATCATCACCAGGCCGAGCCCGTTGAGCAGCGCGACGATCGGCAGCAGCAGCGGGTCGGTGTAGGGGGCGAACCGCCGAATGGCCAGGTGCGCGCTCCCGAACACGGCCAAAAAGACCAGGCCGTAGCCGACGAAATCCCACCGCACGGAGCGTTCCTGGTCGGCCTGCACGATGAGCAGGGCGGCGACGGTGATCAGCGAGGCGAAGGCCAGGAGTAGCAGCTCGGCATTGCGCCGCGTCGGTAGCGGAGGCGTGACCGCGACTGGCGGCTGGATCTGGGTGGTCATGCCACCGTCCGGCAGTCGATGCCCGGCTGAAGTGGAGGGGGTGGGAGGGTCGTCACGGTTTGCGCCGGCAGTGGCGTGGACGAGGTGGTCTCGGGAGACGCCGGCAGGGCGCCGGAGGGGGTGCTCGCGGGATTCCGGGTGGGACTCGTGGTCAGCGGCGAGGTGGTGGTCGACGAAGGAGGGGGCGCGGTCGTCCCACTGGTGGTTGCCAGGGCCGGCGGAGAGGTGGCGCGGGGCGGCGGACACGGTGGCAGCAGCGAGTTCGAAGACAATTCGCGCAGTTGTGAGATGGCGTCGTCGAGCGTGCCGGAGGGCAGCCCGGCCTGGACCTGGGCGCGTTCGGGCGGGCGCAGATCCTGCGGCCGCATCAGGTGGCAGTCGAGGGTGCCACGGCTCTGGCTGAAGCTCACGAGCGAAAGTTCGTTGCGGGCGTCGAGGCACCCGATCAGGTAGGGCTCGTGCAGCGAGATGCCCAACAAGGAGCCCTGGATGCCGCGCACGATCGACACCAGACCGTTGTAGTCGGCGACGTAGTAGTTGCTGCGAATGATTGCCCGGCCGACTGCCACGCCCGCGAGCGCCACGAGCACCACCAGCGTGACGACGACCGCCGTCCGTCGCCCCGACCAGCGCGCTCGAGTCGGGGCTTCGGCTTGCGGCGCAACACGGTTGGCGGCTCCTTTGCGTGGTCCGATGGCGGAGGCGCGACCGGCGGAGGTGTTGGGCAGCGTCAGTTGATCGTCTTGGCCGGATACCGCGCCGGCGAGGATCGGCTGGGTCTGGCCGTAGTCGTAGTCGACGACGTCGGCGACGACGACGGTGACGTTGTCGGGGCCGCCGCCGCGCAGGGCCAATTCGATGAGGCGGTAGGCGGCCTCGGCGACATCGGGGATCTGCAGCGCTTCCCGGATGGTCTCGTCGCTGACCGGGTCGGACAACCCGTCCGAGCAGAGCAGGTAGCGATCGCCGGCGCGCGCTTCGCGCATGGTCAGGGTCGGCTCGACCTCGTGCCCGGTCAGCGCCCGCATGATCAACGACCGTTGCGGGTGGCTGTGTGCTTCCTCGCGGGTGATGCGTCCCTCGTCGACCAGGGTTTGGACGAAGGTGTCGTCCTTGGTGATCTGGGTCAGCTCGCCGTCGCGCAACAGGTAGCCGCGGGAGTCGCCGACATGCACCAACCCGATGCGGTTGCCCGCGAACAGGATTGCGGTCAGTGTGGTGCCCATGCCCTCGAGCTCGGGCTCCATCTCGACCTGCGCTGCGATGGCAGCGTTGCCGGCGCGCACCGCAACGTCGAGTTTGGCGAGCAGATCGCCACCGGGTTCGTCGTCGTCGAGATGGGCCAGGGCCGCGATCACCAACTGGGAAGCGACCTCGCCGGCGGCATGGCCGCCCATCCCGTCGGCCAGTGCCAGGAGCCGCGCGCCGGCGTAGACGGAGTCTTCGTTGTTCGCGCGTACCAGGCCGCGATCACTGTGGGCGGCGTATCGCAGAACCAGCGTCACGGGCGCAGCTCGATCGCCGTTTTGCCGATCCGGATCGGTGTCCCAAGGGGTACTCGTACCGCAGTCGTCACCTTCGCCCTGTCAAGGTAAGTGCCGTTGGTCGATCCTAGATCCTCGACGTACCACTCGGTGCCGCGCTGGGAGAGCCTGGCATGGCGTGTCGAAGCGTAGTCGTCGGTCAGCACCAGGGTCGAGTCGTCCGCGCGTCCGACCAACACCGGCTGGCCGCTGAGCGTTATCCGCGCCCCCGCCAGGGCGCCTTCGGTCACCACCAGATAGCGGGCGGAGTCCCGGCGTCGACGCGACGGCAGCAGCGTGCCGCGCAGCACCAAGCCGCGCCGTACCATGACAGCACCGGTCGGGGCATAGATATCGGTCCGCAGTATCCGCAGGACCGACCAGATGAATACCCACAACAACGTCAAAAACCCGGCACGCGTCAGCTGCAGCACTAGTCCCTGCATCTGGCGTCCTTTCCGTCCTCGCTTGGCACTCGGATCACCCGTGACACCGAGCACATCAGCACCGTCACGATACTTGGGCGGTGGTCGTGGCGGGTCGAAGCGTGGCGGTGGCGAGCCCGGTGGCGTCAGTGGATGCGAACGATGATCTCCGAGTGACCGAGCCGGATCACATCGCCGTCTGCCAGCTGCCACTCCTGCACCGGCGCGTTGTTCACGGTGGTGCCGTTGGTGGAATTGAGGTCGGAGAGCAACGCGACCTGCCTGTCCCAGCGAATCTCCAGGTGACGCCGCGACACGCCGGTGTCCGGCAGGCGGAACTGGGCGTCCTGTCCGCGACCCACGATGTTGGAGCCTTCGCGCAGCTGGTAGGTCCGGCCACTGCCGTCGTCGAGCTGCAGGATCACGACGGTCCCGGGGGCGCCATAGCCGGCCTGGCCGTAGCCGTCGTATCCGCCCGGCTGCTGGGCATAATCACCGTATTGGCCGTATTCGACGTCCTGGCCGTAGTCCGGCTGCTGGTTGTAGTCGGGTTGTTGGTCGTAGTCGCGGTTCGAGGTCTCGGAATACCCGGCGCCCTGGGGGGCTTGCGGGGCGTATCCCCCGCCGGGGACGCCTTCGGCGTACTGCGCCGGGTCGCCTTGGCCGTAGTCCGGGCGGTTGTATCCCTGCCCGCCCTGCTGATAACCCTGGTCGTAGCCGCCCTGGTCGGAATAGGCCGGGCGTTGTTGCTGAGGACCCTGCTGGGCCGCGAAGCCGCCGCCCTCGTCGGGGCGGCCTGGGCCGCGACCGTAATCGCCGTAGCCGCGGCCATAGCCCTGTTGAACGCCGCCGGGAGGGTTGCCGCCGGGAGGGTTGCCGCCGGGAGGGCCGCCGTCGTGAGGGCCGCCGTCGTGAGGGCCGTAGCCGCCCTGGCGAAAACCCTGGTCATAGCTCGGGCCGCCGTAGCCGGGAGGACGCTGTTCGTAGGACTGCGGATAACCGCCGTGATCTTGGTAACCGCGCTGTTCCTGATAGCCGCGCGGGTCCGGGTAGCCGCCCTGTTCCGGGTACCCGCCGCGCTGAGGGTCTGGATAACCGCCCTGGTCCGGCGGGCGGGGCGGTGAGTACCCGGCGGGCGGCGGGTAGCCGCCCTGGTCCGGCCGGTGCCCAGCTCGAGGGTCCGGCCCAGCGGGCCGTTCGGGGGCACCCTGCGAATCGTCTTGCGGACGGCCATAACGGTCGTCGTAGTACTCGTCGCCGGGCCGCCCCTGCCCCTGATCCCCGCGGTAGCTCGAATTGTCAGTCATTGCTACTACTCCTCGTTCTGCGCCGAACGCGTGATTCGATTGTGGCCGGAGCGGATCGTCGACCGTCGGTCGGGGCTTGGCATCGGGATTGACAGCACCGCGTGCGCGGAACTGGCCAGTGTGCAAGTTCGGTGTCTGCTCGAACCGGACAACCACCTGACCATACGTTTGCCACCCCTGTTCATCGATATAGTCGGCCAAGTACCGCTCGAAAGCGCTCGACGTGAGGCCCGGATCGGCCCGCACTTTCTCGAAGTCGTGCACACCGAGGGTAATGATGTACTCGTTGGGCACCAAAAAGCGATTCCCCGGCACCGGCCGGACGCCGCCGTCGGCCTCGCGGCGCAGCAGGGCTTCCACCTCTTGCGGAACGATCGATCCGCCGAATAATCGGGCGAACGTGTCACCGACTGTTGCCTCGAGCCTGCGCTCAATCCGCTGTACCAGGCCCCGGTGATTACTCATGCCTCAGCACTCACCCGCACGGATCCGGACGCTCGGCCGGTGCACGGCAAACGACTCACCCGCATGTCGGGTCATCCCAGCATGGTATCGGCAAAGCACGACGATGTGGCACCTCGGAAACTCTGAGAAAATTGCATCCGCGCAGTTCAATGCGGTTGCAGGAGGCTGGCGTGCCCGCGGCGTGGCCCGGCTACGGGAAGCCAGTTGGGTCGCCGGCCATCAGAATGGTATGTTCCATCGGTTGATTTTCGGGGCGAGTGGCGGAATGGCAGACGCGCTGGCTTCAGGTGCCAGTGTCCTTCGGGACGTGGGGGTTCAAGTCCCCCTTCGCCCACCAGGGAGTGGTTCTACGAACCGCGACGCGAAAGGTCACGAACCAGCAATGGGTCGTGACCTTTGTGTTTGGCGGGGTTCGTAGCAGCAATCACCGTCTGGGCGCGGAAGGCGGGCCGGATTCTGCGCCCGTTCGACACCGGCAACCAGAATTGCGGCGCCGGCCTGCTCGGTGACCGCCTCGTCGACGTCGGCCCGCTGCACTTCAGCGACCGGTCGAGGACGACGAAGAAGCTTCTAAGGACTTGTGCAGCCGGAACTTTCGGTCGAAGCACCGCCAGGGCCAGAGGTCCGCAGATGTCCTTCACGAAGGAGCGCGGTCACCGACTCCTCCCAGCGGCGCATTTGGGTGGGCGTGCTGAACGGTTGCGGAAGGTGACGGTCGAGGTGAGGACGAAGGACCAGGGCGCCCAGAACCAGGACCAGTGGGTGCAGCGGCGCCCAGAGCCGATCGAGGTCCGGCCGGGTTTGCCCGAGATCGCCGAGTTCGTTCCACCGATCGGCGCCGAGGGCGGCCAACGCGTCGAAAACCAAGGTTCCCAGGGCCCGCCCACTGACCAAGGCATCGACGACGTAGTCGACGACGTCGGGTTGTTGGATGAGCAGAGCGGTCACCCTGCGTCCCATTTCGGCAAACGAATCAGCCGACGGATCGGAGATGGGCTGCGCCATCACCGCGCCGACCACTTCCAGGACGTGGGCATCCACCGCGCTGATCAGGTCGGCTTTGGTGGCGAAATAATGCTGCACCAACCCCAGGGAAACCTCCGCCGCGGCCGCGATCGTGCGCAGCGTGGTGGCGGACGTGCCCCGCGCGGCGAAGAGCCTGAGCGCCGAGGCCCGGATCCGGATCATGCTCGGCGCGCCCGCCGGATCGCGATCGCCCTGCCCCGCTGGTGCTGATGTCATCTCCGCAACTGTACGAACTTCCGGCGGGCATACGCATCTCCACGGCTTGCAATACCCGGCTTGCAATGCCCTGTTTCCACTACCCGGCTTCCAATACCGATGTATGGTGTCTGCCATGACGCGGTCGCCCGACACCCCGGTGACGATCAGATTCGTCCGGGATTTTCAAACCTCGGATGGATCGGTCAGCTACGCCAAAGGCTCCGAGTTCGTCGTCGACACCACAACTGCCGACGCGCTGCTGTTGGCCGGTGTCGCCGTGACGGTTCCCTCGATCGCGACCTAGTGGTCTCGTTCGTAAGTTCGCTGGGGGTTGTTACCAGACGCCGCTGGTGCCGAGTCTGCGCTGACGACGTCGAGACTGCGTTCAGCGCTCCCTTTTTCGCCTCGACGTCGCCGCCACCGCAGTCTCGACACCTCAGCGAACGGGCCCGACGAATTAACGGGCAAGACCACCAGCCGGCGCCCCGGGGTGCCTCCATTCTCGGGGGCGCCTCGTCCGCTGTCAGTGCGTCGACAAGCGGTTCGAGCCCCGACTGCGTGTCGTCCATCACGGTGGAACCCGGCGCGGACCGCGCCGGAGCGCACGGTCGCCTTGGTGCCCGCCCCGTGCAGGCCACCGATCGTGCGCGACGTCGGGATGGCGACGATCGGCGACGCGGCCGGCGCAATCGACCACCATGCCCTCGCGCTCCGGAACCGGCCGCCGGGGGGCGTTGCGCGCATGCCGACCGTCTTGGCGGATCACCCGCCGTTGTGCCGTGCAGTGGGTTCCGAAGCGGAGGAACCTCTGCGAGGATCGCGCTTGACATCGCACCCAAGTGGGTGGATGCCCTAAGGAGATCGTCCCTTCACTCAACAGATCGGGTATTCGATGATGATCGAGAAGCGGATCGCCCGCCGTTTCGTCGTGGCCGCGGCGCTGACGACGGCCGTCGGGCTGAGTACGCTGACCGCGGCGTGCGGTTCGGGCGGACACGAGAACACGCCGTCGACCATGACGGTCACGACGACCGTCACCCCGACCAGCACCACCCCGACCACGCCGGCCTCCCCGCCCGCCGAGCCGGGAGAACCGGGCGGAGGCGTCGGACCCGGCGGGGTCACCACGAACGCGCCGGGCGGTGCGGGCGCCGGAGCAGGGCCCGGAGGGGCGAGCGCGGGCGTGCCTGGCGCCGGGGCGTCGGCGGGACCCGGTGGCGCCGGAGCGTGCGCCGGCGGCGTTTGCGTCGGGACCCCCCCGCGTCCCTGACCACATTGTCAAGCGGCACAGCGTCTCTCCCCCGGGCGGGATCTTCGGTGACGCTGTCGCCCGCGGCGCGCGCTCGTCACGGGCGGCGGCGTCACCTTCTTGCGGCGGGCCCCGGGTGAATTGACTGCCGCCTGCAGGGCAAAACCCCTACCGACAACCTTGCGTCCAGTGCGCGTCGGCAATTCCGCGGAAGTCTGACGCGCCGCTCCCACCGCGTACGCAGGCCCACGAGGACGACGCCATCGCCGTCACGAGGGCGGCTTTGGAGAAACTGCGGGCAATCCACGCGGGCCATTTCGCCGTCACCGACAACGTCGACGGGCAGCCCGCACAGGTCACAGGCCGGACCGATCAGCGATGCCGTCGATACGTGAGTTCAACCGTTCGACGCGGTCCGCGCCCATCTCAGGACGTCATCGTTCACCTGGGCGGTGATTTCGTCGAATTCGGGGTGTTTGTTCAGCACCGTGCCGATCATCGAACACACCGGGTCGATGCGCTTGCCCGTATCGCGGGCGCCGTTGAGCGCTTCTTCGACCAGCGGGGTCGCCAGACCACGTCCACCGAATTCGGGATGGATCTCCGTGTGGTCGAAGACCCGCTGGTCCCCCCGGTCGGCGAATGAGGCATAGCCGACCACCCGGCCGTCGGCCGAAATCGTGTACCGGCCCTCCTCTGCGCTGATGGTCGCATGCGCACCGGTCTTGTCGGCAGGCATCTCATCTCCCGTGGAATGACCCGTATCCGGACGATGGCGACCGTACCAGCAAACTGGTGCGTCGGTTTTCACGCAGCCGAGCGCGGCCCGGCCTGTGCGACCGGCAGATGCAGCACCACTGCTGCCGCCGGAACGGCATCGTGCTCGTGACGGGCGAGTAGAGCCGCGTTGTCGGGTAGCTGACGTGAATTGATCTCGCCACTCGCGATGCGCCGCAGGGTGTCGTGGGCGCGGGCAAGCTGTTCGCGCTTGCGGTACTGACCGCCGGGCAGTTTGACGCCGGCCCAGACGCCGTACTCCTCCCGATGGGCGAGGGCGTGCTGGGCGCACAGGCGCTGTTGCGCCAGCGGGCACCGGCGCAGGCACTGAATCCGCGCCTCCGTGGCCGACGCCTCGTAAGCCCGGGCCTTTGCCGCGCCGTCGGCGCCGTCGTCGTCGGGATAGCCGAACCACAGTTTGGGGTTGGTTGCGCAGGGATGCCCCATGCGGGCCTCCTTCCTGAGTCGAAACGTATCCGAAAGCATATACGCTTATCCTCAGATCACGCAAGAGAAACGTGACAACAACGTATATACGGAGATCCGCGGAAGGGTCTGTGTACTATCCGCCCTATGGCCGGAGCGTGTGATGAGCCGTGAATCGGCCGGCGCCGCCATCCGCGCGTTGCGCGAATCCCGCGACCTTTCGTTAGCTGAGCTCGCCGCGGCCACCGGCGTCAGCGTGATGGGGTTGAGCTTCATGGAGCGCGGCGCCCGCAAGCCGCACAAAAGCACAGTTCAGAAGGTTGAAAACGGTCTAGGATTGCCGCCGGGCACGTATTCGCGGCTGTTGGTGGCCGCCGATCCCGACGCCGAGCTGGCCCGGCTGACGGCCGCGCAACCCCTCGATGCGATGGCCGTACGCCGCAGCGGAGCCGTGGTGGTTGACCGCCACAGCGACACCGAGGTCCTGGAGGGGTATGCCGAAGCGCAGCTCGACGCGCTCAAATCAGTCATCGAACGCCTGCCGGCGACGACATCGAACGAATACGAGACGTATATTCTCTCTGTGATCGCGCAATGCGTGAAGGCGGAGATGCTGGCCGCCGGTTCCTGGCGGGTGGCGGTGAGCGCCGGGGCGGACTCTGCGGGCCGGATCATGCAGCACCTGCGGGCGCTCGAGGCCACGCGAGCGGCCTTGCTGAGCCGGATGCCCAACAGCCTGGGAGCCCGCTTCGACCGGGCCTGCGCGAGGTCGTCGATGCCGGAGGTGGTCATCGCGGCTCTGCTGGGCGTCGCCACCGAGGACGTGTGGGACATCCGCAACAGGGGCGCCATCCCGCCGGGGGCCCTCCCCCGCGTCCGTGCCTTCACCGAGGCGGTCGAATCGGCGGCCAGCGACGCGACGGACCCGGACATCGGCGAGGGGGATCAGTGATGGAGAGCGAACTCGCGGTGCTCGGCCGGGCCCATCGACTGTTCACCGGCCATTCCGAAGCGCCGGCGTGGAATCCGGTACTCCCACCCGACCGGGGGACTCCGCGACGCCCGGCGCCGCCGAATGTCGTTGCCGGGCCGCGCGCCTACCACCTTGCCGCCGAGCATGCCCGGCAACGGCTTGCAGCGGCGGCCGTCGCGGACGCCGAGGCCGGCCGCGTCGTCGCCGAAGCCCACCGCGACCGGGCGCGGGCCCGGGCACTCACCGGGGACGTCGTGGACCTGGCCCGCGCCGACGCCGACGCCGCCGCTCCCGCGACAACGCCGCTGGCACGGCGTGAAGCGCTGCGCCGCCGGGCGGCTCGGTTGCGCGTCCAACGGGTGCACGTGCTGGCGGCCCGCGCGCGGTCGCGGCGACACGCCGCGGTGCTGCGCGCCCTGGGATACCGGCTCATGCACGATCGCGGATCGACGGCGCTGCGCCTGTCCCCGAAAGGTCGCTCCGTCCGCGCGGTGCGGGCCGGGTTGTCGCGGTTGGGACGACCGTATGTCTGGGGTGCGGCCGGCCCCGACCAGTTCGACTGTTCCGGGCTGGTCCAGTGGTGCTACGCGCAGGCTGGTGTCCACCTGGACCGCACCACCTATCAGCAGATTCACGATGGTGTTCCGGTACCGCGCTCGCAGGTCCGCGCGGGCGACCTGGTCTTTCCGCATGCCGGTCACGTGCAGTTGGCGATCGGCAACGGCCTGGTCGTCGAGGCGCCCCACTCGGGGGCCGCGGTGCGGATCAGCCGCCTCGGTGGCAACGTTGAGATCCGGCGCCCGCTATGACGAACCATCGGGCCGGTGCCAGATGAAGGGGTTGTACTGATGAGCGAGCACGCGGGGTCTTCGGTGGCCGCAATTCGCGCACACCAGTCGGTGCTGGCGAGCAGACACCGTAGCGCGGCCGACGCCGATCGAGTCCTCGCGGAGGCGCTGGCCGCCGTGCACGCCGCGACACGGGAGAGCGTCCGGCGGCTCGACGCCATTGCCGAGGAAATCGATCGCGCCGCCCTCGACCAGGCGGACTTGGCCGCCGACACACCCCTGGGCGCGCGCGAGCTGCACAACTTCCTGTCGGCCAAGCTGCGCGAGATCAGGGCCGTCGTCGCCGACGCACACGAGCTCAGCCGCATGAAAAGTACTGTGTTGGAGGGCCTGCGGGCGGCGTACGGCGCACCGAACGGCTAGCGGGATCCGTCGTCCACAACCGCGCTGCGCTGAATTGTCGGCGGAATCCCGCCTGGGTACTGTCGCCCGTCATGGAGGGGTCTTCACGCCGCGCATACCCGGACGCAACGCCGCACGGACCCGCGTCGGGAACGGCCGCCGACGCCATTGCGGCCGCCGAGGTGGCTCTCGCCCGGCAGCATTCGGCAACCTCGCAACTGGACATGCAGGTTGTCTCGGCGATCCTGAACGCACACCTGACCACCGTCGAGGGTCGAGAAGCGTTGACCGGGTTGCAGCAGGAGACCGAAGCCGCGGTGCGCACGCGATCCGACCTGGACACCGCGGCGGGCGCACGCGATTTCCAACGGTTCCTCATCGGCAAGCTCAGGGACATCCGGGCCGTCGTGATGAGCGCGAGCCTCGACGATACGTCGAAATCCGCGCTGATGGCTGCGTGGACATCGCTGTACGCTGCCGCCGGCAGCGCCGCGGATACCGGGGAGGACCCGCCCGTCGGCGACCTGTCGGACGATCCCGACTCCGAATGGGACCCGTTGCTGGACGCGCTGTCGGCCGACGACGCGGGTGCGCTGGACGCCGATCCCTCGGAGCCCGGTACGGCGGAAGGCGGCGCGGCCGCGCCGCCCGCCCCGGCCCTGGGGATCCCGCAGTTCCCCGCCTTCGGTGCCGGGCCACAACCCGGATTGGGCGCGGCCCCGGGCCTGCCGGCCGACTGGGCCCTGCCGGCTCGCGATCCGCGGGACGGCGAACCAGACCCGGCGCTGGGGGACCTCGACGACGAAGCGCCGGCGGGATCCGAAGACGCGGACCCGGGTGACGACGCCACTCTCCCTTCGCGCGACGCCGGGAGCTCCGGCGCGGCGGACACGCCGACGGAGGTAACGCTGCCCGACGGCGAGGTGGTGGCCGCGGCCACCCCTGGGCTGGCCGCAGCCATCGCGGCCGCGGTCTCCGGGACCCCGATCGCCGAGGCGTTTGCGCGACAGGGCATCACCCTGCCCACGCCGGGTACGGCGGTCGCCCATCCGATCGACCCGCGCGACGTCGCCCCGGGTGACATAGGCATGCTCACCGACCGTCACGCGCTTGCCCTCGGGATGGACAAGGCTCTTCTGGACGGCCAGATTCAGTACATCGCCACCGTGAGCGGGCCGGACTTTCTAGGCTGGGAGCACCCACCGGCGGTGACGGCTGCGCCGACGGCCCCGAGCGGGCCGGCCGCACCGGCCCCGAACGGGCCGGCCGCACCGACCCCGACGCGGCCGGCGGCGACGTGACCACCGACACGACGACTTCCAACGGCGAACTTGCCGGCACCGCCGGCGGCGCATGAACAGGAGACAACGGATGGCCGATTCGATCCACGTGGAGCCCGTACAGCTGCGGCAGGCCGCCGCGCAGCATCAGGAGGCCTCCGACTATCTGCGGACCGTTCCGTCGTCGCATGCCGCGATCCAGGAGAGCCTGGACTCGCTGGGCCCGATCTTCGGCGACCTCCGTGACGCCGGGCGCGAGCTGCTCGAGCTGCGGCGCCGGTGCTACGAACAGCAAGCCGACGACCACGCCGACATCGCCGACAAGCTGCGGTTGTCGGCAAGCAGCTGGGAAAAGCACGAGCGCGATGCGGCCAACGAATTCGGCGGCATTGTCGACACCGGTCGATGACCGACCCCAACCCCGCCTTTGACACCGTCCACCCGAGCGGGCACATCCTCGTCCGGTCCTGCCGCGGCGGCTACATGCACAGCGTCACCCTCAGCGACGAGGCGATGGAAACCGACGTCGAGACGCTGGCGCGGGGCATTCTGTTGACCGCCGATGTGTCGCACCTGAAGGCGTTGCTGGAGGTGCGCGACGAGATCCTGGCCGCCGGACACACGCCGTCGGTGGAGGTCCCGACCCCTTACGACCTCGATGCGGCGATCGAAAAGCTGCTGTCGCACCACCTGCGGCGTCGCAACGGCATGACGTAGCCGCTCTGGGCGGAACTCGAACGCTGCTAGCCCAGCCGCGTCGTGACCGCAGCGGGATCCGGGGCGATATCGGCGGGCGGCTCGATCGGGTTGGGGCCGAACAGTTCCCGCGCTCGTGCGAGCAGGACACGCACTTCGTCGAGTTGCTGCTGCAGCGCAGATTCGGCCATGCCTGCACGCTACCCAGGCCCGTGCGACCGCACAATTCGCCGATTGCACAAGGCATGCGGGGGATGCCGTTGCGCTCCACCGGGCTACACCAGCTGCCGGGGCAGGATCCCGGCGACGATCCCTGCTTGCTGCCTGGTTCCACAAACCGGGTGGACCACCGGTGTACGTGAGCCCCCGAGCGTGAATTGACGCTGGTCGGAACACTGAAGGATACTGGCTGCGTGTCGGGGCCGGGCGGTGGCGCGAACCTGAGCGACAACGATCTCGTCGACTCGGTGCTCCGCGATCTGAGCGAAGCGGCCGACAGGTGGGAAGCTCTGGTTGCCCAGGCCGCGACCATCACCTACAGCGTCGACCTCGGAGACATTCACGCAGTCGCGAACTCCGACGGCAGATTGCTGCAGCTGACGCTGCACCCGGGGGTGATGACCGGCTACACCCATCGGGAGCTGGCGGACCGGTTGAACCTGGCGATCACCGCGCTGCGCGAAGAGGCCGAGACCCAGAACGAGGCGACCTACGGCGGCTCGCTGCACTGACCGCGCCGGCCCGCTACCGGCCGGCGCCCGGCGGGCCGGCGAAGGCCTGGGCGATCTCCAGCCAGCGTCGCGCGTCGGAGCCCTCGGCGATGACGTCGAGTTCGTCGAGCGCGCGCCGCTGGGTGACCAGGTAGCAGAAGTCCAGGGCCGAACCGGTGACCCGCTGGGCGGCGTCGGGCGGCCCCCACGACCAGACGCCGCCGCCGGGGTCCCGCAACTCGACGAGGAATGGCTCGGCCGGGGCGGCCAGATTGTGGACGAAGAACGCGTAGTCGCGGGTGCGCACCCCGAGATGGGCGATCGACCGCAGCCGCGGCGTGGCGGGCCGCGTGACGCCGAGTGCGTCGGCCACGTCGAGCCCGTGCGCCCAGGTCTCCATCAGCCGGGCCGTGGCCATCGACGCGGCGCTCATCGGTGGCCCGAACCACGGCACCTTGCGCCCGTCGGGCACCGCCAGCAGCGCCTCGTGCAGTCTCGCCCGGCTCTCCCGCCACTCGGCGAGCAACTCCGACGGCGGCAGGGCCGCCAGCTCCCCGGCTCCTTTGTCGACGAAGCCGGTCGGGTCGGCCGCGGCGGCCTCGAGAGCTGCGGTGAACGCGGCGTCGCCGGTGACCGCGCTCAGCGCGACCCGATCCGTCCACAGCAGGTGCGCGATCTGGTGGGCGATGGTCCAGCCCGCCGCGGGCGTCGGAAGTGCCCACCGGTTCTGCGGAAGTGCCGCCACCAGGGCGTCCAGATCGTCGCTCTCGGCGCGCAGGTCGGCGACGATCGGTCCTGGGCCGGCCATCATCGCCTGCCCAGGAAGCTGTGGGTGAGCAGCCCGCCCAGATACAGAGCCGACCCGAGCAGGGCGAAGGCGGGCGCGTGCCCGTCAGCCGGGATCATCGCCGCCGTCACGGTGACGGCGGCGATGAATGCCACCCAGAACAGCGCGTCCTGGACGGCGAACACGTGTCCGCGCAACGCGTCGTCGACGTCGATCTGCATCGCGGAGTCGGCGCACAGCTTGATCACCTGACCGGCCACGCCGAGCAGAAAGCCGCACACCACCATGACCGGGATACGCAGCCCGGCACCGGCGGTCTGGATCAGCGCGGCGGCGGCCAACGCGCCGTTGGCCGTGGCGTAGCGCCCCCACCGGCGCACCGCAACCGGCGTCAGGAGATTGGCCAGGAACGCCCCGAGGCCCGTGGCGGCGAAGAACATCAGCGCGGTGCGCAGGCCCCCGGCGTCCGGGCCGCTCAGATGGCGGACCAGCAACAGGATCAGCAGCGAGTTGATGCCGACCGCCATCCTGTGCGCGACCAACCCCGACAAGGTGCCGGCCACCGTCGGGTAGCGCACGACCGTGCGTGCACCATGCAGCCAGCCGGTGACGACCGCGTACAAGGCCGACCCGTGGATGGCGCGCATCGTGTCGTCCGGGCCGAGCACGCGCGCGCCGAAACGCAGTGACAGGAGCGCCGCGATCGCCACCGGGAACGCGGTGAGGAAGATGATCGCCGAGGCGCCGTCGTCTCCGGCGCCCATCAGCACGCGGGGCACCAGCATGAAGTTGGCGCCCAGGAACGCTGCCACGGCGCCCGACGCGGCGGCGACCGCGTTCATCGTCACCACCTGTTCGCGCGGCACCACGTGCGGCAGCGACGCCGACAGGCCCGACGCGACGAACCGTGCCAAACCGTTGGCGAACAACGCCGCGATCAGCAGCGCCATGTCTCCGGCCCGCACGGCGAGGATCGTGCCGATCACGGCGATCAGGATCAGCCGCACCCCGTTGGCGCCGACGAGCACCAGGCGCCGATCCCAGCGGTCCATCAGCGCGCCGGCGAAGGGGCCCAGCAGTGAGTAAGGCAGGAACAGCACCGTGAACGCGCGCGCGATCTCCAGCGGGCCGGCGGCTCGGTCCGGGCTGAACAGCAGCGCCCCGGCCATTCCCGCCTGGAACAGGCCATCACCGAATTGACACGCCATGCGCACCTGCAGCAGTCGCCAGAAATCCGGCAAAACGCGCACCGACCGCCAGATGTCGACGGGTGCGCGCGGGGGCATCCGGGTTTGGGTCACAGAACCGACTTCCTGAGGGGGCAGGCACAATCGCTGCGGTCGACGCCGCTGTCGACAACAGTACAAATATGTGTGGGCGACCCTCGATTCCCCCAGGCGACCAC
This sequence comes from Mycobacterium sp. THU-M104, assembly GCF_049197365.1. Classification (NCBI taxonomy): domain Bacteria; kingdom Bacillati; phylum Actinomycetota; class Actinomycetes; order Mycobacteriales; family Mycobacteriaceae; genus Mycobacterium; species Mycobacterium sp. THU-M104. The sequence goes on along the minus strand of NZ_JBMIOP010000048.1, from coordinate 22,367 downwards.
GCCCCAGGATGCGATGATGGTGTGATGGCCCCGCCCGAAGATCCCGAGGACTTTGTCGCTCGCGCCGCGCAGCGGGTGCGCGCGGGTACCTTGTTGCTGGCCAACACGAATCTCCTCGAACCCACGTTCCGGCGCAGCGTGATCTACATCGTGGAACACAACGAGGGCGGCACATTGGGTGTCGTGGTCAACCGGGCCAGCGAAACGGCGGTATACAACGTGTTGCCGCAGTGGGCCAAGCTGGTGGCCAAGCCCAAGACCATGTTCATCGGGGGGCCCGTCAAGCGTGATGCGGCGCTGTGTCTGGCGACGCTTCGAGGCGGTGCCGACCCGCAGGGTGTGCCGGGGCTGCGTCACGTCACCGGCCGGGTGGTGATGGTAGACCTGGACGCCGACCCGGACATGATCGCGCCTCTGGTGGAGGGGATACGGATCTTTGCCGGATATTCCGGCTGGACCATCGGTCAGCTGGAAGGCGAGATCGAGCGCGGCGACTGGATTGTGCTATCCGCCTTGCCCTCCGACGTTCTGGTGGGGCCGCGGACCGACCTGTGGGGCCAGGTGCTGCGCCGGCAGCCGCTGCCGCTGTCGCTGCTCGCCACCCACCCGATCGACGTCAGCCGCAACTGAGAGTCGGCGCAGAGGCGCTCGCGAAGCCCGGGCATCTGCCCGCCGCGTGGCGGCGTCTCTCAGCCGCAGGTCTGCGTGCAGCCCGCGCAGGAACCGCCACAGCCGGGGGCCGCAGCCGATTGGTTCAGCGCGAAACGCGCGCTCTGCCAGGAACCGGCGGCGAGCGTCCCGAGGGCACCGGCGACGCAGACGATCAGCACGACGAGGGCGGTGTGCGGGGACGCCGCCAGGGCCACCACGCCGCCGGCGGTCAGCATCACCGCGGCCGCCAGCTGGGTGGGGGCCATCGCGCGCAATGCACGCGGGATGGTGTCGGCGGTTTGGCCCCGGGACAGCGACCAGACGCCGAAGCCGGCGGATGCCACCGCCGCACACATGCACAACACCCCCGCGATCAGCATGGCCCCACAATACGAGCCGGGTCGGGGACGCGCTCGCCCAGGGCGGCGTCGGAGCGCGGGCTCTCAGTGTTGCGGGCCGAGGTGCAGGTTCGGCAGTGGCGGCAGGCCCGGTACCAGGGCCAGCAGGTTGGGGACGGGCTGCTGGGGCAACGTCTGGTTGGACAGGGCCGTCTGGCCGGGCAGGCCCAGCGGGCTCGTCGCGGGCGCGCCGACCGGAGCCGTTGCGGGGGCGGTGCCGGGTGTGGCGGCGGGTAGGCCGGCCGGCGTCGCGGCCGGCGCCCGGGCGGGTGCTTGGGCCGGCGCCTGGGCGGGTGCGCCGGGCACGGCCACCCGGAATCCGTTGACGATGGCGTCCGTGGCCGGTGCGTCCGCGACCGCTTGAGCGCGGTCCGTGGTCACCGACAGGGAAACCAGATATTTGTCGCGCCCGGAGGTGGCGATCATGTGGCGGCGCGACGTGTTGAGCATCATGTCCCCGTCACGGTAGACGCCCTCGATCACCGACGACGGGAACCCGTCGAAGTCGGCCAGGGAGGCATTCGTGGCCTGCCAGGCCGGCAACTCCTGGCTGTCGACGTAGCCGTGCGCGATCGCTTCCCTGGGCTCGAAGTTGCCGACCAGCTTGTACACCACGACCTGCGCGTTCGAGGTATAGATGCTGTTGCCGTGGCGGTCGGCGATCACCGCGAACGCGTCGGGCACGTTGGGGTCGGGCACCTCGGTCCAGCGAGCGGGCACCGGCAGCGTGATGTCGAGCGCCTTGAGCTCCCGGGGTTTCTGGGCTTGCAGCTTGACCCCCTTCGCCTGCAGGTACTCGCGAAGCGTCCCGGTGGTCGCGGGTGTCACCGCAGGCGGCGTCGAAGCGACGGGCGCCGCCGCCGCGCCGGCCGGCGCGGGGCTCGTCGGGACCAGGGCACTGGACGCGGGTGGGGTGGCGACGGCGCGGTTGCCGCTCGCCCCGCCGGGCACTGCGGCGACATCGGACTGCACCGGCACCTGCGCGGGAACGGCGGGGACCGGTGGGGGGGCCGGAAGAAAAGGATCCGCCGACGCCTTGGCGCCCGCGACCACCCCGACGGCGATCAACCCGGCAACCATACCCCCGAGAAATGCCCGCTGCGTGGGGGCGAACTGAATCATCTGCGTCGGTCCTTCCCAAAAGGCTTTGGCACGAGCGCCGGTCGTTAGTCGCTGACTGTATCCAGTGGTCAAACGCGGTGAACAGGACCGAAATAGAGCTGGGATGAAGCCCTGATCACCGCGCAACGGAATCGAGACCAACCCGTGGCCGGCAGGGGCGCGGGGGCGGTCCTTATACCCTGTTGGCGTGACCGAATCCCCGACCGCCGCCCCCGGCGTTGCCCCGCAGCCGGACTCCGACGCGCCGCCGCACCGCTATACCGCGGCGCTGGCGAGCCGTATCGAAAGCACCTGGCAGGACAACTGGGCGCGGCTGGGCACTTTCAACGTCGTCAACCCGGTGGGTTCGCTTGCGCCGCCGGAGGGGGCGCCGATTCCCCGCGACAAGCTTTTCGTGCAGGACATGTTCCCGTATCCGTCGGGAGAGGGGCTGCATGTCGGCCACCCGCTGGGCTACATCGCCACCGATGTCTACGCTCGATATTTCCGAATGACCGGCCATAATGTGCTGCACGCGTTGGGGTTTGACGCCTTCGGGCTACCGGCCGAGCAGTACGCGGTGCAGACCGGCACCCATCCGAGAACCCGGACCGAGGCCAACATCGTGAACTTCCGGCGCCAGCTGGGCCGGCTCGGGCTCGGCCACGACAGCCGGCGCAGCTTCTCCACCACCGACGTCGAGTTCTACACATGGACGCAGTGGATCTTTCTGCAGATCTACAACGCCTGGTTTGACGCGGCCGCCGGCAAGGCCCGCCCGATCGGTGAACTGATCGCCGAATTCGACGCCGGTACGCGCCGCCTCGACGACGGGCGGGACTGGGCCGCGTTGTCGGCGGGGGAGCGCGCCGACGTGATCGACGGCCACCGATTGGTGTACCGCGCCGACTCGGTGGTGAACTGGTGTCCCGGCCTGGGCACGGTGCTGGCCAACGAAGAGGTGACCGCCGAAGGCCGCAGCGACCGCGGAAACTTCCCGGTGTTCCGGAAACGATTGCGGCAGTGGATGATGCGGATCACCGCCTACTCGGACCGGCTGCTCGACGACCTGGACCTGCTGGACTGGCCGGATCAGGTCAAGACCATGCAGCGCAACTGGATCGGCCGTTCCACCGGTGCGCAGGTACTGTTCTCGGCGGTCACCAACGCCGGCTCGGTCGTGGACATCGAGGTGTTCACCACGCGGCCCGACACGCTGTTCGGTGCCACATACCTGGTGCTGGCGCCTGAGCACGAGCTGGTCGACCGACTGGTCGTGACAGACTGGCCGGACGGGGTAGACCCCGCCTGGACCTACGGCGCCGGCACGCCGACGCAGGCGGTCGCCGACTACCGGAACGCGATCGCAGCCAAGTCGGACCTCGAGCGTCAGGAGAACAAGGAAAAGACCGGCGTTTTTCTCGGCGCTTACGCGACCAACCCGGCCAACGGCGAACCGGTGCCGGTCTTCGTTGCCGACTATGTGCTGGCCGGCTACGGCACCGGGGCGATCATGGCCGTCCCCGGCCACGACCAGCGGGACTGGGATTTCGCCCACGCATTGCGCCTGCCGATCGTGGAAGTCATTGCAGGCGGTGATGTCTCGGAGGCAGCGCACACCGGCGACGGGGTGCTGGTGAACTCCGGCTTCCTCGACGGCATGAGCACCGCGGCAGCCAGAAAGGCGATGATCGCCCGCCTGGAGTCCGACGGCCGCGGCCGAGCCCGTATCGAATTCAAGCTTCGAGACTGGCTTTTCGCGCGCCAGCGGTACTGGGGTGAGCCTTTCCCGATCGTCTACGACGGCGACGGACGCCCGCATGCCCTCGACGAGGCCGCCCTGCCCGTCGAGCTGCCCGACGTGCCGGACTACTCGCCCGTCCTGTTCGACCCCGACGACGCCGACAGCGAGCCGTCACCGCCGCTGGCCAAGGCGACGCAGTGGGTGCACGTCGAGCTCGATCTGGGCGACGGGCTGCGGCCCTACAGCCGCGACACCAACGTGATGCCGCAGTGGGCGGGCAGCTCCTGGTACGAATTGCGCTACATCGACCCGCACAACTCGGAGCGGTTCTGCGCCAAGGAGAACGAGGCCTACTGGATGGGCCCGCGGCCGGCCGAACACGGCCCGGATGACCCCGGCGGCGTCGACTTGTACGTCGGGGGAGCCGAACACGCGGTGCTGCACCTGCTGTATGCGCGGTTCTGGCACAAGGTCCTCTACGACCTGGGTCACGTCAGCTCCCGGGAGCCCTACCGACGGCTGGTCAACCAGGGATACATTCAGGCGTTCGCCTACACCGACGCCCGTGGTTCCTACGTTCCGGCCGACGAGGTGGTCGAACGCGACGGGCGCTTCGTCTACGCGGCGCCCGGCGGCGACATCGAGGTCTTCCAGGAGTTCGGCAAGATCGGCAAGAGCCTGAAGAATTCGGTGTCGCCCGATGAGATGTGCGACGAATATGGCGCGGACACGCTGCGCGTCTACGAGATGTCGATGGGTCCGCTGGAGGCCTCTCGGCCCTGGGCCACCAAGGACGTCGTCGGGGCGCACCGTTTCCTGCAGCGGGTGTGGCGGCTGGTGGTCGACGAGGGCGCCGGTGAGAGCCGCGTTGCTGACACGCACGAGTTGGATCCCGTAACTCAGCGGGTACTGCACCGCACCATCGCGGGGGTGGCCGAAGACTATGCGGCACTGCGCAACAACACCGCTGCGGCCAAGCTCATCGAGTACACCAACCACCTCACCAAGGAGCACCGTGTCTCGGTGCCGCGGGCGGCCGTCGAGCCGCTGGTTTTGATGCTCGCGCCACTGGCCCCGCACCTGGCCGAGGAGCTGTGGTCGCGGCTGGGACACAGCGCCTCGCTGGCGCACGGCCCGTTCCCGCAGGCCGACCCGGACTATCTTGTCGACGACACTGTGGAATACCCGGTGCAGGTCAACGGCAAGGTGCGCGGACGGGTCGTGGTGGCCGCCGACGCCGATGCCGGGTCCCTGGAAGCCGCCGCGCTGTCCGACGAGAAGGTGCGGGCGTTTTTGGCCGGCGCCACCCCCCGCAAGGTGATCGTGGTCCCTGGCCGGTTGGTCAACCTGGTGATCTGAGGCCGGTCAGTGTCGCGCCGGGCGCAGCACCACCTCGTGGAGGTGACCGTCGGGCGCCGTCGCGACCGCGTCGGCGACCGCCGCGGCGACGGTCTCGGGCCGCAGCAAATTGGCGGTGTCGTACTCGCCGCGCTCGAACGCGACGAGTTCGCGCTGCATCTCGGTGTCGGTGCGGCCGGGAAAGATCGTGGTCACCCGGAGATCAGGCTCGTCCTCCCGCAGGGAGTCGGCGAATGCCCGCAGCGCGAACTTGCTGGCCGCATAGGCGGCCATGCCCGGCGAAACCCGTTTCCCCGCGCCGGAATTGATGAACACCACCTGTCCGCGGGCGCGTCGCAGTGCCGGCAACACCGTCAAGGTCAGCGCTACCGCGCCAAAGACATTCACCTCGAAGGTGGCGCGCCACTCCTCGACGGCGGAATCGGCGACGTGGCCGGGAATGGATACGCCGGCGTTGTGGATCAGCACGTCGAGTTCGTCGAGCGATTCGCGGCTGGATTCGATGCTGTCGGGATCGGTCAGGTCGAGCGGCAACGTCGTGGCGCCGAGCCGGTCGGCGACGGCGTTGAGCCGGTCGGAGGGCCGACCGGCCAACAGCAGGGTGTGTGTCGAGGCGAGCGCAGCGGCGATCGCCGAGCCGATTCCACCGCCGGCGCCGGTGATGAGTGCAGTGGGCATGTTCTCGAGCTTAGGCGATGCCCGAGAATTGTTGAAAAGCAGGACTTTTCAGGCATGTGTGCGTGCGGGTGACTCTCCTGCGGCGCTGGCCGCCGGCTCGCCGGAGGCCAGGCGCTCCAGCGGCGCCAGTGCCCGCATGAGAGTGTTCAGGTCCGATCCGGGCAGCTGGGTGAGCATCGCGGCCAGGGCAGCGCGACGGTTGGCCAGCGATTCGCTGAGAACTGTCCGTCCACGCTGGGTGATGTCGACGAGTACGGCCCGCAGGTCCGATGGGTCGCGAGAACGCTCGACCAGCCCGATCTTCTCCAGCCGTCGGATCGCGACCGTCGTGGTGGGGGTCCGGACCCGTTCGTGCGTGGCCAGGTCGGTCATGCGGATGGGACCCCGGTCCAGCAGCGTCACCAGGATCGACAACTGCGCCAGCGTGAGATCACCGGTCGTGTCGGTGTTGGGGTCGCCGCGGCGCAGGATCGAGAAAAGTTTGGACAGAGCGCGATGCAGACCTTCCGCCAGCTCCGTGACCTCGGCCGCGGTCGACTCGCTTTCCGCCATAATCCGCCCAGTGTAACCCGATGGGGCGTGCCGACGAGACAGCTGACAACGACTATTTTCAGACCGCCAAAGAACGTGGTCGAGGAAGCGCTGCAGGCGCTCGGTCTGAGCGGCTTGAATTATCCGCCCGGACGGACCCGATTCCACCGGTGTGCCGTGATCCACGAAAACGACAGTGTCGGAGGCGGAGCGGGCAAAGCCCATCTCGTGGGTGACGACGGCCATGGTCATGCCCTCGGCTCCCAGGGCGGCGATCAGGTCAAGCACTCCCTTGACGGGGCAGGTGGCTGTGAAGCGCGGAAGGGAACCGACCACCTGGCCGGGGAACAACTCCGAGATGGGGTGCAAGTTGCGCGACCACACAAGATCACTCACGTGCAACGGTTGATGCACGCGGTGGGTGGGGCGCCCGGGCCGACGGCGATCGCCGTGCGGCCGCCGCTGCACAGCGTCCCCGTCGCCCAGTTCATACGTGAGCAGGGCGACAACCCGATCTTGTCCCTATCCCCGGCTATCGCGCCACGTGCACAGCTCTTGGGCGGCGCTCAGGTCGTAGTCCGGACCGTCGCAGCCGACGGTCAGCATCGTGACACCCTGTCCGACCAGTGCCTCGGCGTCGGCGACGAGCCTGCCGCCGCCGTTGACGGCGGCCGAGCGTTCGATCCGTGACGGGTCACGGCCGACGTCGGCGCAGTGCCGGGCTAGCACGTCGGACTTCGCCGCGAAATCGTCGGCGGCGGTGAAACTGTGCCAGATCTCGGCGTGCTGGGCGACCAGCCGCAACGTCTTGCGCTCGCCGCCGCCGCCGATCAGGATCGGGATGTCGCGGCTCGGTCGCGGATTCAATTTGGCCAGCCGGTCTTTGATCCGCGGCAGCGCGTCCGCCAGGTCGTCGAGACGGCTGCCGGCTGTGCCGAATTCGTAGCCGTACTCGTCGTAGTCTTTTCGCTTCCAGCCCGAGCCGATGCCCAGGATGAGCCGGCCGTCGCTGACGTGGTCGACGGTGCGGGCCATATCGGCCAGCAATTCGGGGTTGCGGTAGGAGTTGCAGGTCACCAGCGCACCGATCTGGATCCGCGACGTCTGCTCGGCCCAAGCCCCCAGCATCGTCCAGCATTCGAAGTGGGCCCCGTCGGGATCGCCGAACAAGGGGAAGAAGTGGTCCCAGTTGAACGCGACGTCGACACCGATGTCCTCGCAGCGGCGGACGGCGTCACGGATCTGGCCGTAGTGGGGGGCGTGCTGGGGCTGCAGCTGCACGCCGAGGCGAACCGGGAAAGTGGGATTCATAGGATCCACCGTAGGCTCAGCGGGTACCCCGCACCGCGTGCAGCAGGTCGATCAGCGTGCGCGGCTGGTCGCTCTGCACCGAGTGCCCGGAGTCCGCGACGACGTGTGCGCCACGGAAATGCCGCGCGCGCCTGCCGAGTTCGGCCGCGTCCTGGTCGCTGACGAAGCCCGACGATCCGCCGCGAATCAGCGTCACGGGTGCTTCCAGCGCGGTGACGTCGTCCCAGAGGCCGGCGAAGTCGGGAAACACCCGGATGGCGTCGTAACGCCACGTCCAGTTGCCGTTGTCCAGCCGGCGCGAGTTGTGGAACACGCCGCGGCGCAACGCCTTCACCTCGCGGTGCGGCGCGGCTGCGACGGCCAGATCCAGCATGGCCTGGAAGCTGGGGAATTCCCGTTCGCCGTGCATCAGGGCCACCGTGCCCTGCTGCTCCTTTGTCATCTCGGAATGACGTTGCAGCGCCGACGGAGTGACGTCGATCAACACGAGTTCGTTCACCAGGTCCGGCGCCACCGTCGCCAGCCGCACCGCGGTCAGCCCGCCCAGTGACATGCCGACCACGAGTTCGGCCGCCGGTGCGTGCTCGCGCAGCATAGGCAGCAGGCTCTTTGCGTTGTTGTGGGGCGAATAGTCGCCGTCCTCACGCCAGGCGGAATGGCCGTGACCGGGCAGGTCGACGGCCAGTGCGGGCTCGCCGAGGCCGACGATCACGGTGTCCCAGGTATGGGCGTTCTGCCCGCCGCCGTGCAGGAACACGGTCCGCGGGGGAGTGCGGCCCCAGCGCAGCGCGCTGACGCTGTCGTGGCCGACGCCGGAGTAGACCCGCTCCACTTCGAGCGGTGGGCCGGCCACGCCGGCCTGTTCGGCGTTCTCGGACAGCAGGGAGAACTCGGACAGCCGGGTCAGTTCGTCCTCGGACATCTCGGTCACGGTCTGACACTAACCCCGCCGGCCAGGGCAACCGCACAGCACGGTGTACGGCGCCAACCGCCGCGAGCGTAACGCCATGGCGAATCTCGGTCGTGAAAATCGCCGTGACGTTACGCTCGCGGTCCGAAAAGGTCAGCCGCCGATGATGAACTCTTCGAGCTGGGTGCGCGCCACGTCGTCGGGCAGCTGTTTCGGCGGGCTCTTCATCAGATAGGCCGACGCGGGGACCACCGGGCCGCCGATGCCGCGGTCCTTGGCGATCTTGGCCGCCCGCACCGCGTCGATGATCACACCCGCGGAGTTCGGCGAGTCCCACACCTCGAGTTTGTATTCGAGGTTCAGCGGCACGTCGCCGAAGGCACGGCCCTCCAGCCGCACATAGGCCCACTTGCGGTCGTCCAGCCAGCCGACGTGGTCGGACGGGCCGATGTGGACGTCCTTGGTGTTGAACTCCCGGTGCAGGTTGGAGGTCACGGCCTGGGTCTTGGAGATCTTCTTGGACTCCAGCCGCTCGCGCTCGAGCATGTTGAGGAAGTCCATGTTGCCGCCCACGTTGAGCTGCATGGTGCGGTCCAATTGCACACCGCGGTCCTCGAACAGCTTGGCCATGACCCGGTGGGTGATCGTCGCACCGACCTGGCTCTTGATGTCATCACCCACGATCGGCACCCCGGCGTCGGCGAACTTCTTCGCCCACACCGGGTCCGAAGCGATGAACACCGGCAGCGCGTTCACGAATGCCACGCCGGCGTCGATGCAGCACTGGGCGTAGAACTTGTCGGCCTCTTCCGAGCCCACCGGCAGGTAGGACACCAGGACGTCGACGTCGGCGTCCTTGAGCACCTGCACGACGTCGACGGGCTCGACGTCCGACAGCTCGATGGTGTCGGCGTAGTACTTGCCGATGCCGTCGAGGGTGGGGCCGCGCTGCACCACCACATTGGTGGGAGGCACGTCGGCGATCTTGATCGTGTTGTTCTCGGAGGCGAAGATCGCCTCCGAGACGTCGAAGCCGACCTTCTTGGCGTCCACGTCGAACGCGGCCACGAACTTCACGTCGCGCACGTGATACGGGCCGAACCGGACGTGCATGAGGCCGGGCACCGCCGACGTCTCATCGGCGTTCTGGTAGTACTCGACGCCCTGGACCAGCGACGACGCGCAGTTTCCGACGCCGACGATGGCGACTCGCACCTCTGTCTGCGCCCCAGACGGGTTGTGCTCGGTCATAGAGCGTTCTCCTAACCTCATAACTGTTTGAGCCTCGGGTCTCTCGGCTGTCGTGTGTTTCGTGCAGGGACTACGTGTGTTCGGACAGACCAGGCGCTGCCCGCTCGGCGGCGATGAGCTCGTTGAGCCACTTGACCTCACGTTCGCTGGACTCGAGTCCGAGTTGGTGAAGCTGCCGGGTATAGCGGTCGAACGAGCTGCCGGCCCGTGCCACGGCTTCGCGCAGGCCTTCGCGACGTTCCTCCACCTGACGGCGGCGGCCTTCCAGGATCCGCATCCGGGCCTCGGCCGGAGTGCGATTGAAGAACGCCAGGTGAACCCCGAAGCCGTCGTCGGTGTAGTTGTGCGGGCCGGTGTCGGCCACCAGCTCCCCGAAGCGTCGGCGACCCTCGTCGGTGAGTCGGTAGACCCGGCGAGCCCGCCGCACCAGGGTGCCGGTCGGGGTGGCATCCTCGGCGATCAACCCGTCGGCTTGCATGCGCCGTAACGCCGGGTAGAGCGAACCGTACGAGAAAGCCCGGAACGCACCGAGGAGGCCGGTCAGCCGTTTACGCAATTCGTAGCCATGCATCGGCGATTCGATCAGGAGGCCCAGAATGGCGAGCTCCAGCATCCCATCACCTCCTCTGCATGTTCGGTTACGACGGCGCGACGCCTCGCGTGATCCTATCGCGTCGATATATTCACCACAACATCGCCCATTAGCCCCGGCACCACCTGCGATTGGGGTGACATTTGACCGGTGTTCACGCCGTAGGCGGTGAGGCTCGGTCGCCGGCGTAGGCGCTCGGGCCCCATACCGACTGCCATCCAACGCGCCGGACGCGGGCCGACGAACGCGCCGCAGGACAGCTTGCCGCGTATCAGTGGGGTCGGTGGCGACGTACGCTGGTGGGCGTGCGACTGCAGCGACAGGTGGTGGACTATGCGCTTCGGCGCCGTTCCCTGCTGGCCGAGGTCTACTCGGGCCGCACGGGGGTCTCCGAGGTCTGTGACGCGAACCCGTACCTGTTGCGCGCCGCGAAGTTTCACGGGAAACCGAGCCAGGTGATGTGCCCGATCTGCCGCAAGGAGCAGCTCACGCTGGTGTCGTGGGTGTTCGGCGAGCATCTGGGCGCAGTGTCGGGGTCGGCCCGCACGGCCGAAGAGCTGGTCTTGCTGGCGACCCGCTTCGACGAGTTCAAGGTCCACGTGGTCGAGGTATGCCGCACCTGTAGCTGGAATCACCTTGTCAAGTCGTACGTGCTCGGCGCGACGCGGCCACCGAAAGGCACCCGCGGAACGCGTAGGGCACGCAACGGCGCCCGCACCGCCATTGAATAAAGAAGGCCGCAACGAGCAGTCGCCCACCGACGCGGACGGGTCGGGGACTGAGCGTTTCGGCGAGTACCTGAGCACCGACCACCCCGAGGGCTCCGACCGTCCGGTGCCCGACCGGCGGCGTCGCGTTCCTCCCGATGACCGGCTGACGACGATACTGCCGCCCGTCACCGACGATCGGTCCCCGCGGCGGCCGGACCCCATCGAGGAAGTCAAGGCCGCGCTGGACAACCCGCCGTCGGCGCCGCTGCAGCGAGATCCCATCGAGGAAGTCAAGGCCGCGCTCGACGGGCGGTCGCGCCGCCCATCGTCCGGGCGGCACTCCGCGTCCGGACCCCCACCATCGCCCCGTCGGGACTCGCCGGGTGGACCCGGGGAGCGCCCCTCCGGGCCGGGGCGCGGCTCGCGCTGGACGGAGCGGGTCAATTGGCGCTGGGTGCGGCGGGCCGCTTACCTCGCCGCCGCGGTACTGGTGCTGTTGCCGCTCGTGACGTTTGCCATGGCGTACGTCATCGTCGACATCCCCAGACCGGGTGACATCCGGACCAACCAGGTGTCGACCATATTGGCCAGCGACGGTTCGGAGATCGCCAGAATCGTTCCCCCGGAAGGCAATCGGGTTGACGTCAACATCAACCAGGTGCCGGTGCACGTGCGCCAGGCGGTGATCGCCGCCGAGGACCGCAACTTCTACTCCAACCCCGGGTTCGACTTCACCGCCTTCGTGCGGGCGGTCCACCACGACCTGTTCGGCAGCGGCGGTCTGCAGGGCGGATCGACGATCACCCAGCAGTACGTCAAGAACGCGCTGGTCGGTTCGGCCCAGCATGGGGTCAGCGGCCTGGTGCGCAAGGCCAAGGAACTGGTCATCGCCACGAAGATGTCGGGGCAGTGGTCCAAGGACGACGTCCTGCAGGCCTACCTGAACATCATCTACTTCGGCCGGGGTGCTTACGGCATCTCGGCGGCTGCCGATGCGTATTTCGACAAGCCCGTCGAGCAGCTCACCGTCTCCGAAGGGGCGCTGCTGGCCGCGCTGATCCGGCGGCCGTCCACGCTGGACCCTGCCGTCGACCCCAAGGGGGCGAAGGCCCGCTGGAACTGGGTGCTCGACGGCATGGTGGAGACCAACGCGCTGTCGCCGGGCGATCGCGCCGCGCAGGTCTTTCCCACGACGGTGCCGCCCGATCAGGCCCGCGCGGAGAACCAGACGACCGGCCCCAACGGGCTGATCGAGCGCCAAGTGACCAAAGAGCTGATGGAGCTGTTCAACATCGACGAGCAGACCCTGAACACCCAGGGGCTGCAGATCACCACCACCATCGAACCGAAGGCCCAGCAGGCCGCGGAGAAGGCGGTGGCCAAGTACCTCAAGGGGCAGGACCCCGAGATGCGGGCCGCCGTGGTGTCGATCGACCCGCACGACGGAGCGATCCGCGCCTACTACGGCGGCCCCGACGCCAACGGTTTCGACTTCGCCCAGGCCGGATTGCAGACGGGTTCGTCGTTCAAGGTCTTCTGCCTGATCGCCGCGCTGGAGCAGGGCATCGGCCTGGGCTATCAGGTGGACAGCTCCCCGCTGACGGTCGACGGCATCAAGATCACCAACGTCGGTGGCGAGAACTGCGGGACCTGCAACATCGCCCAGGCGCTCAAGCAGTCGCTGAACACCTCTTACTACCGGCTCATGCTCAAACTCAAGGGCGGGCCGCAGGCCGTCGCCGAGGCCGCCTACCAGGCCGGGGTCGCGAAGAGCTTCCCCGGTGTCGAACACACGCTGTCCGAGGACGGCAAAGGCGGACCGCCCAACAACGGGATCGTGCTCGGCCAGTACGAAACCCGGCCGATCGACATGGCGTCGGCGTATGCGACCCTGGCCGACTCCGGCGTCTACCACCGGCCACATTTCGTGCAGAAGGTGGTCAACGCCGACGGTCAGGTCCTCTTCGACGCCGCCAACTCCGACAACAGCGGCGAGAAGCGCATCGACAAGGCCGTCGCCGACAACGTGACCGCCGCGATGGAACCGATCGCCGGCTACTCGCGCGGCCACACCCTGGCGGGCGGGCGGCCGTCGGCAGCGAAGACGGGCACCACGCAACTGGGTGACACCAAGGCCGACAAGGACGCCTGGATGGTGGGCTACACGCCATCGCTGTCCACGGCAGTCTGGATCGGCACCGCGAAGGGCGACCAGCCACTGGTGACCGCCTCGGGCGCGCCGGTGTACGGGTCGGGCCTGCCGGCGGACATCTGGAAAGCGACCATGGACGGCGCGCTCAAGGGCACCCCGAACCAGTCGTTCCCCAAGCCGACCGAGATCGGCGGCTACGCGGGTGTGCCGGCACCGCCACCGCCCCCGGAGGCTCCCCCGCCGCCCTCGGAGACGGTCATCCAGCCCACCGTGGAGATCGCGCCGGGCATCACCATCCCGATCGGACCGCCCACCACGGTCACCATCGGGCCCCCGCCGCCGGACAACGCGCCGGGCGGCATGCCGCCCGGCGGCCCGCAAGCTCCGCCACCATGACCGGCGCCGCGGAGCAGAGCGTCACCATTTCGCCGGGACCGCTGGCCGCCGACCGGCGCAGCCTCGACGCCCGCGATTGTCCCAGCCGCACCGACTTTCTGGGTGCCGCCTTCGCCGATGTCGCCGGCGGTCCGGTGGGCCGGCACGCGCTGATCGGACGCAGCCGACTGATGACCCCGCTGCGGGTGATGTTCGTCATCGCACTGGTGTTTCTGGGGCTCGGCTATTCGACCAAGGCGGCATGCCTGCAGAGCCACGGCACCGGGCCGGGGGATCAGCGGGTGGCCAACTGGGACAACCAGCGCGCCTACTACGAGCTGTGCTATTCCGACACGGTGCCGCTCTACGGCGCGGAGTTGTTGGACCAGGGCAAGTTCCCCTACAAGTCGAGTTGGGTCGAGACCGACGCCGATGGCACGCCGCAACTGCAGTACGACGGTCGCCCCGCGGTGCGGTACATGGAGTATCCGGTGCTGACCGGGCTCTATCAGTACGGGTCGATGGCGCTGGCCAAGACCTACACCGCGCTCAGCAAGCTGGGGCCGTTGCCGGTTGTCGCCGAGGTGGTGATGTTCTTCGATGTCGCGGCCTTCGGCCTGGCGCTGGCCTGGCTGGCGACGGTCTGGGCGACCGCGGGCCTGGCCGGGCGCCGGATTTGGGACGCGGCCCTGGTGGCTGCCTCGCCGCTGGTCGTCTTCCAGGTCTTCACCAATTTCGACGCCCTGGCAACGGGTTTGGCGATGGCCGGGTTGCTGGCCTGGGCGCGGCGACGACCGGTGCTCGCCGGGGTCCTGATCGGGCTGGGCGCCGCGGCCAAGCTGTATCCGCTGATGTTGCTGGGCCCGATGCTGGCGCTGGGAATCCGGACCGGGCGCCTCGGCGCCTGGACTCGCACCACCGCGACAGCCGCAGCGACGTGGCTACTGGTGAATCTGCCGGTGCTGGTGCTGTTCCCGCGCGGCTGGTCGGAGTTCTTCCGGCTCAACACCCGCCGCGGCGACGACATAGATTCGCTGTACTCGGTGGTGAAGTCGTTCACCGGGTGGCGAGGTTTCGATTCCCACCTGGGTTTCTGGCAGCCGCCCACAGTGCTGAACACCGTCGTCGCGGTGTCGTTCGCTTTGTGTTGTGCGGCAATCGCTTACGTCGTGCTCACCGCCCCGCGGCGGCCCCGGGTGGCGCAGCCGGCGTTCTTGGTGGTGGCGGTGTTCCTGCTGACCAACAAGGTGTGGAGCCCGCAGTTCTCGCTCTGGCTGGTGCCGCTGGCTGTGTTGGCGTTGCCGCACCGCCGGATCCTGCTGGCGTGGATGACCATCGACGCGCTGGTCTGGGTGCCGCGGATGTATTACCTGTACTCCGAGCCGAACCGGTCGCTGCCACAGCAGGTGTTCACCACGACGGTGCTGCTGCGCGACGTCGCGGTGCTCGCGTTGTGCGCGCTGGTGGTCCGGCAGATCTACCGGCCTGACGAGGATCTGGTGCGCATGGGCGGGTGCCTGGACGACCCCGGGGGCGGGTCGTTCGACCGGGCTCCCGACGCCCCGCCCGGCTGGCTTCCGCAGTGGTTGCGCCCGGCCGGACTGCGACGGTCGTCGGTGCCGGCGGATATCGACACCGAAGGGGCGACCATCCGGACGCACGCATGACGCAGGTGGCAATCCCGTTGTTTCCCCGGTTCACCGCGCTCGACGCGGTGGGGCCCTACGAGGTGCTGCAGCGCGTCCCGTCGATCGACATCGTGTTCGTCGGGCACCGCCGCGGGGAGGTGCGGATGGAAAACGGGATGCTGGGCCTCATCTGTGACGCAACCTTCGACGAGGTCGCGGCGCCCGATGTGGTTGTGTTCCCCGGAGGCGTGGGGACCCGCAGGTTCGTCCACGACGAGACGGTGCGCGGCTGGCTGCATACGGTGCACCGGACCACCACGTTGACGACATCGGTGTGCACGGGCGCGTTGCTGCTGGCGCCCGCGGGCCTGCTCGACGGGCTGACCGCGGCGACCCATTGGGGCGCGGCCGACGTGCTCAACGGGTTGGGCGGAAACTATGTGGCCGAACGCGTCGTCGAGCATCTGCCGCAGCGGATCATCACCGCCGCGGGGGTGTCCGGCGGTATCGGCAGGGCCCTGCGGCTGGTCGAACTGCTTGTCGACCGCGAGGCTGCGCAGGCCGTGCAACTGCTCATCGAATACGACCCGCAGCCGCCGTTCGGCTCCGGTTCGCTCGCCAAGGCCGACGAGGCCACGATCGCCAGGGCGGTGGAGTACGTGCGCGTCAGGGAGTGAATGCGGCCGCGTCGTCCGGATTTCCCGGGGCCGCCCACCGTCCGGTACCCTGGGGCGGTTGCCGACGCAGGCGACTCTCCTGCCGCGGAACGACCGTGGCCGTACAGACCAGAGGAGGTGGTGAGGTTTCCATGCGTCCCTACGAAATCATGGTCATTCTTGACCCCACGCTCGACGAACGCACCGTGGCCCCGTCGCTGGAGACGTTCCTCAACGTCGTCCGCAAGGACGGGGGCACTGTCGACAAGGTCGACATCTGGGGCCGACGCCGGCTCGCCTACGAGATCGCCAAGCACGCCGAGGGCATCTACGCCGTCATCGACGTCAAGGCCGCGCCGGCCACGGTGTCCGAACTCGACCGCCAGCTGAGCCTCAACGAATCGGTGCTGCGCACCAAGGTGATGCGCACCGACAAGCACTGACTCGACAAACGCTGACTGTTCGCCGTCGGTGTCGCTGCGTAGGCTTCGCGAGAACATGCTGATGACACCGACCGTCGCAGCAGCGGACCCAGGAGGAAATTGTGGCTGGTGACACCACTATCACCGTCGTCGGAAACCTGACCGCTGATCCCGAGTTGCGGTTCACGCCCTCAGGCGCCGCCGTCGCGAATTTCACCGTGGCGTCGACACCCAGGATCTATGACCGCCAGAGCGGGGAGTGGAAGGACGGCGAGGCGCTGTTCCTGCGGTGCAACGTCTGGCGGGAGGCCGCCGAGAACGTCGCCGAGAGCCTGACCCGCGGGGCTCGCGTGATCGTCACCGGACGGCTCAAGCAGCGGTCCTTCGAGACCCGAGAAGGCGAGAAGCGCACCGTGGTCGAGGTCGAGGTCGACGAGATCGGGCCGTCGCTGCGCTACGCCACCGCCAAGGTCAACAAGGCCAGCCGCAGTGGTGGTGGCGGTGGGGGCGGCGGCTTCGGTGCCGGTGGTGCCGGTGGTGCCGGTAGTGGTGGCGGCGGCGGATCGCGGCAGGCTGCCCCGCAAGCGGGCGGCGCACCGGCCGACGACCCGTGGGGCAGCGCCCCGGCGTCGGGCTCCTTCGGCGGCGGCGACGACGAACCGCCCTTCTAGAACACGTGAACTTCACCCACGAGAACGGAAAGAGCAACACACATGGCCAAGTCCAACAAGCGGCGCCCGGCTCCGGAGAAGCCGGTCAAGGCACGCAAGTGCGTCTTCTGCTCGAAGAAGGGCCAGCAGATCGACTACAAGGACACCACGCTGCTGCGCACCTACATCAGTGAGCGCGGCAAGATCCGGGCGCGCCGGGTCACCGGGAACTGCGTGCAGCACCAGCGCGACATCGCGATCGCGGTGAAGAATGCCCGGGAGGTCGCGCTGCTGCCCTTCACCTCCTCGGCGCGATAAGCGCCGGACGCTCAACCGAAAGTACGAAGACGATGAAGCTGATTCTGACGGCTGACGTTGACCACCTGGGGACCGTCGGCGACACGGTCGAGGTCAAGGACGGGTACGGCCGCAACTTCCTGCTCCCGCGCGGCCTGGCGATCGTCGCCTCGCGCGGCGCCCAGAAGCAGGCCGACGAGATCCGCCGCGCCCGCGAGACCAAGATGGTGCGCGACCGCGACCACGCCACCGAGCTCAAGTCCGCGCTCGCCGCGCTGGGCTCCGTCTCGCTGCCGGTGAAGACCGCGGCCGACTCCGGCAAGCTGTTCGGCTCGGTGACCGCCGGCGACGTGGTCGCGGCCATCAAGAAGGCCGGCGGGCCCAACCTGGACCGCCGGATCGTCCGGCTGCCCAAATCGCACATCAAGGCACTCGGCACCCACCGGGTGTCGGTGCACCTGCATCCCGAGGTCGACGTCGACCTCGCACTCGAGGTCGTCGCGCAGGGCTAGCTCCACCCACCTGCCTGCGTTAGTGGTCTCGTTCGTACGTTCGTGGAGGGTTGTTACCAGACGCCGCTGGTGCCGAGGCTGCGCTGGCGGCGTCGAGACTGCGTTCAGCGCTCCCTTTTTCGCCTCGACGGCGCCGCCACCGCAGTCTCGACACCCCAGCGAACGGGCCCGACGACTTAACGAGCAAGACCACTAGCGGCCGTGCCCGGCCGCTCGCGCAGGCATTTGTGCTTTGCGTACCCCGCGTTCGGCCGTGGATGCGCTCGCGCAGATCGCTCCAGCGAACTATTTCCGGGTAATGTCCGCGCGCGGTCCGTAACCCCCTCGTAATGAGGCGAAAACCTGGCCGCAAGGCAACACGCCCGGGGCGGTAACCCGGCCCGACACGCCGATGGGATTCTTGTCCACACCACATGCATGGCGTTGTATGGCCCGTATCTGCGGAGATGCCGTAGCACGCCGATGTGATCCACAGGTTTTCCACACCCCGGTCAACACAGGTATCGACGGATATGCACATACCATGCACAGCCTTATGAACAACGGCCTCTTTCAGTCCGCCCCAGCAACGTCTACCGTTCTCCCGGCACGAGGTGCTGCGGGTGCTGCGGGTCGGGAGGTGTCGGTGCCCTGGCTTATGGTCTGAATACCGGTTATCGAATATACGTTCGGGCACTTGAGTCAGAGGAGGATGCACCCGATGGCGGTCGTCGACGACCTGGCGCCCGGCACGGAGTCCGCGCCGCCGAGTGAGGACTTCGGTCGTCAGCCCCCGCAGGACCTGGCTGCCGAACAGTCGGTGTTGGGCGGGATGCTGCTGAGCAAGGACGCGATCGCCGACGTGCTGGAGCGGCTGCGGCCCGGCGACTTCTACCGCCCCGCCCACCAGAACGTCTACGACGCGATCCTCGATCTCTACGGGCGCGGGGAACCGGCCGACGCGGTGACGGTGGCCGCGGAGCTGGACCGCCGCGGCCTGTTGCGCCGCATCGGCGGGGCGCCGTATCTGCACACGCTGATCTCGACGGTGCCCACCGCAGCCAACGCCGGCTACTACGCAGGAATCGTGGCCGAGAAGGCGCTGCTGCGGCGGCTGGTGGAGGCCGGGACGCGGGTGGTGCAGTACGGCTACGCCGGCGCCGAGGGCGCCGACGTCGCCGAGATCGTCGACCGGGCGCAGGCCGAGATCTACGACGTCGCCGAGCGCCGGATGTCGGAGGACTTCGTCGCGCTCGAAGACCTGCTGCAGCCCACGATGGACGAGATCGACGCCATCGCCTCCAACGGCGGTATCGCGCGCGGCGTACCGACCGGGTTCACCGAACTCGACGAGGTGACCAACGGCCTGCATCCGGGGCAGATGATCATCGTGGCGGCCAGGCCTGGAGTGGGCAAGGCGCTCGCCCTCGACACGCCGCTGGCGACGCTGGCGGGCTGGACGACCATGGGTGACGTCGCGGTCGGGGATCAGCTGCTGGATGCCGACGGGTCACCGACGCGGGTGGTGGCCGCGACGGAGATCCTGCTGGGCCACCCGTGCTACGAGATCGAATTCTCCGACGGCACGGTCATCGTCGCCGACGCCGCGCACCAGTGGCCGACGACTCGCGGTGTGCGGACCTCAGCCCAGTTGCGGTGTGGGTGGGACGCGATCGCGCCGGCCGGCTCGGCGCGCCGTGTCGCCGGGCCGCGGGCGACGACGGCGCTGTTGGCTCCGGTGCTGCAGATCGAGTCGGTGCGCCGGGTGGACAGCGTCCCGGTGCGCTGCGTGCAGGTGGACAACGCCGAGCACCTGTATCTGGCCGGCCGCGGCCTGGTGCCGACGCACAACTCCACCCTGGGGCTGGACTTCATGCGCTCGTGCTCGATCAAGCACCGCATGGCCAGCGTCATCTTCTCTCTGGAGATGAGCAAGTCCGAGATCGTGATGCGGCTGCTGTCGGCAGAGGCCAAGATCAAACTGGCCGACATGCGTTCGGGCCGGATGAGCGACGACGACTGGACGCGGCTGGCGCGGCGGATGAGCGAGATCAGTGAGGCGCCGCTGTATATCGACGACTCGCCCAACCTGACCATGATGGAGATCCGCGCCAAGGCGCGCCGGCTGCGCCAGAAGGCCAACCTCAAGCTGGTCGTGGTGGACTACCTGCAGCTGATGACGTCGGGCAAGAAGGTCGAGTCCCGGCAGATCGAGGTGTCCGAATTCTCCCGGCACCTGAAGCTCTTGGCCAAAGAGCTCGAGGTGCCGGTGGTGGCGATCAGCCAGCTCAACCGTGGCCCCGAGCAGCGCACCGACAAGAAGCCGATGCTGTCGGACCTCCGCGAGTCGGGATGCCTGACCGCCGCCACGCGAATCCTGCGCGCCGACACCGGCGCCGAGGTCACCTTCGGTGAGCTCATGCGGACCGGCGAGCGGCCGTGGGTGTGGTCGCTGGACGAGCGGATGCGCATGGTCGCCCGGCCGATGACCAACGTCTTTCCCAGCGGGCACAAAGAGGTGTTCCGGCTCCGGTTGGCCTCGGGCCGCGAGGTCGAGGCCACCGGCAACCATCCGTTCATGAAGCTCGACGGCTGGACCCCCTTGGAGCAGTTGCAGGTTGGCGATCGCATCGCGGCGCCGCGGCGTGTCCCGGAGCCCGTCGACACCCAGCGCATGGACGAGTCCGAGCTGATCCTGCTGGCCCACATGATCGGCGACGGATCGTGCGTGAAGCGCCAGCCGGTCCGCTACGCGTCGGTGGACGCGGCGAACCTCGGCGCGGTGACGATCGCCGCCGCCCACTTCGGCGTGCGGGCAATCCGTGACGAATACCCGGCGGCACGGGTGACCGCGCTGCGCCTGCCGGCGCCGGAGCGGTTGACCCACGGCAAGCGCAACCCGATCGCGGAGTGGTTGGACGGCCTGGGGCTGTTCGGGAAGCGCAGCCACGAAAAGTTCGTTCCGGAGCCGGTATTCCGCGCGCCCAATGACCAAGTTGCGCTGTTCCTGCGGCACCTGTGGGCGGCGGACGGGTCGGTGCGGTGGGACGATAAGTCCGGCCAGGGGCGTATCTACTACGCGTCGACCAGCCGGCGTCTCATCGATGACGTCGCGCAACTTCTGCTTCGGCTGGGCGTACAAAGCCGACTTACGCGGGCTCGCAAGGCGGGATATCGCGACTGGTGGCATTTACGCATCGACGGCTCGACCAACCAAACGGCGTTCCTCACCAAGGCAGGCGTCCACGGGGCTCGGAGCATGGCGGCGCGGGAAGTTCTCCAGCAGCTCACCTTGCGAACACGGCGACCGGGCGCGGACACCATACCCAAGGAGGTTTGGACGAGCGTACGGGCGACCATGGCTGCCAAAGGAATTACGGATGGCGCCCTCGGGAGCGCTATAGGATCGCCGTTTGGAGAGTCGAAATGGAACTATTCACCTGGCCGACTGAAATTGCCTCGGGTCGCTGCTCTGCTAGGCGACGACTGCATTCATGATCTGGCTACCAATGATGTGTTCTGGGATTCAGTCGTTGAGATTACTAGTCTCGGAGAACAAGACGTCTACGATGGAACCGTAAGCGGTACACACAATTTCGTTGCTAACGGGATCGCAGCCCATAATAGCCTTGAACAAGATGCCGACATGGTGATCCTGCTGAACCGGCCGGACGCCTTCGAGCGTGATGACCCGCGCGGGGGAGAGGCCGACTTCATCCTCGCCAAACACCGCAACGGCCCCACCAAGACGGTCACCGTCGCCCACCAGCTGCATTTGTCCCGGTTTGCGAACATGGCGAGGTGATTCTGATGTCTATGTAGGTTCTCAGTTTTGACTGCACTTCCGTTGCACTTGTGCAGTGAAACTGAGAATTTGGCGGCATGCGCGGCAGAGGACCGTGCGAGATGCCGAAGCCGTTAGCCGCCGGCGAAAAGCAAGCAGCCTTATGCCCCAGTGATCGCCTTAGCTGCGATGTCGATTAGGAGATCACGACCCCCGGTGGCAAAGAACCCTGCGAGCTGGTTCAGTTTTGAGCGCTTGCCCTCGTCGGACTCGTCAGCCGCCGCGCTCTCAATCCTGGCGATCAACTGATTGGCCAAGCTCTCCGCAGTCGGCCATTCACCGACAGCACGGCGGGCGTGCCCTGTCGGGTTGGACGCTCGGAGGATTTCGCCGCCCCAAATGCCCTGTGCTTCGAAGAACGGGGGGATCTTCAGAACTGAGCGCCCTCAGCGCAGCCTGGACGGTCGTGTCGTCGAGACCTGTGTGAGATGCAATGCGTTCGGCCGTAACCGCATTGGTGTCGCCCCTCTCCGTGATGTCAACAATGGCTTCGAGAACGCGGCGGTCGCGCGTGTCCCATGTGTTTTCCACGCGGCTGACGCTATCTGCCACCGCCGACACAACGAGCCGATGCATCTTTGTCGGCGGCTACTGCTAGAGATACTCGCAACATAGA
>NZ_JBMIOP010000032.1:0-19053 GCF_049197365.1 Mycobacterium sp. THU-M104 | reverse complement strand
TGTGTTCAGTTGTGTGTGCTCCTGGCGGAGGCGAGAGGATTTGAACCTCCGGTCCCCTTTGAGGGGGACAACTCATTAGCAGTGAGCCCCATTCGGCCGCTCTGGCACGCCTCCATCGAACTTTCTGAGGGTACCCGACCCCTTTCCGGTCTCGCGGAACCGCCGGAGGGATAGCGTACACAGCCGCGACATATGCTGTCGAAGTGACCGCCCGCCTGCGCCCCGAGCTGCTCGGGCTTCCGGTCTACGTGCCCGGCAAGACGGTGCCGGGGTCGATCAAGCTGGCCAGCAACGAGACGGTGTTCGGGCCGCTGCCCAGCGTGCGCGCGGCCATCGAGCGGGCCGCCGACAGTATCAACCGGTATCCCGACAACGCCTGCGTCGCGCTGAAGGCGACGCTGGCGCAGCATCTGGGCCCCGGCTTCGGCCCCGAACAGGTCGCGGTCGGCTGTGGCTCGGTCAGCCTGTGCCAGCAGCTCGTTCAGATCACCGCAGCGGCCGGCGACGAGGTGGTGATGGGCTGGCACAGCTTCGAGCTTTACCCACCGCTGGTCCAGGTCTCGGGTGCGACGTCGGTCAAAGTGCCGTTGACCGACCACACCTACGACCTCGACGCGATGCTGGCCGCGATCACCGAACGCACCCGACTGATCTTCGTCTGCAACCCCAACAATCCGACGTCCACGGTGGTCGAGCCCGACGCGCTGGCACGGTTCGTCGAGGCCGTGCCGCCCCACATCCTGATCGTCATCGACGAGGCCTACGTCGAATACATCCGCGACGGCATGGTCCCGGACAGCCTGGGACTGGCCCGCAGCCGCAGCAATGTCGTTGTGCTGCGGACCTTTTCGAAGGCCTACGGGCTGGCGGGCCTGAGGGTGGGCTATGCGGTGGGCCGGCCGGAGCTGATCACCGCGCTGGACCAGGTGTTCGTGCCCTTTTCGGTGACGAGCGTCTCGCAGGCCGCCGCGATCGCCGCGCTGGACGCCGCCGACGAACTGCTGGCCCGCACCGACGCGGTCGTCGCCGAGCGCACGCGGGTCGGCACCGGGCTGCGCGACGCCGGATTCACCGTGGCGCCGTCGCAGGCCAACTTCGCCTGGCTGCCGCTGGGTTCTCGCACCAGGGACTTCGTGCAGCAGGCGGCCGCCGCGCGCGTGGTGGTGCGCCCGTTCGCGCCCGACGGCGTGCGGATCACCATCGGGGCGCCCGAGGAAAACGACGCTCTGTTGCGGTTCGCCCGCGACTGGATTGCCCGCACCGCACCCTCCCGCACCGCACCCTGAGGAGAGACCGTGGACCTGGCCCGCAAGAAGTTCACCGAACTCAAGGAACGCGCCGGTGAGATCCCCGACGCCGAGCTCGACGAGTTCTGGGCGACCCTTGAGCCCGCGACCATCGAGCAGATGCTCGGCGAGTGGAAGGGCAGCGAGTTCGTCACCGGTCACAAGATGAACGGCCGGCTAAAGAAGGCCGGCTGGTTCGGCAAGACGTTCACGTCTGCGCGCGACGTGCAGCCGCTGGTCTGCCTGGACGCCGACGGCAACAAGTTCTCCAACGTGGAGATGGGCAAGGGCGAGGCCAGCCTGTGGCGCGAGGAGTTCCGCGGCGAGGTCACCGCCACGATGGTCTATGACGGCCAACCCGTGCACGACCACTTCAAGAAGATCGACGACGACGCGGTGATGGGCATCATGAACGGAAAGGGCGTCCTGGACTTCCAGGACGGGATAGGGCGCTACTACTACTTCTATCTCGAACGAGTGTAGCCCGCAGGACCGCGCGTCGAGTGAGCGTCCACGGCGGCGACACGCCGATGGGGCCGGCCCTCAGCTCACACTCAACGCCCTCGTTTCACACCGGACGCGCTCGGCGGGCCGGGTTGCGGCCGGTGAACGCGACCAACCGTTGCAGCGCGCCGGCCCCCTCGGGCGCCTCGACCGGGTCGTCGAAGCCGGCCACGGCGCGCAGCTCGGGCCTGATGATCCGGTGTCCCAGCTCCAGCACGTACTCGGCCAGCGGTGCGGGGACATCGACGTCACGGCCCACCGCGGTGGCGTAATCCCAGGCGTGGACCAGGAACTCGAGCGACCACGCGGCGCAGGCGTCCCGGGCCGGCATCTCCCCCATGCCGAAAGCCACGCTGCCGTCCAGACCGCGGCGGCGCCAGGCGTCCAGCGCCGGGCGGGCCGCGGTCACGAGCTGCCGCTCCACCGCGTCGGTGTCGTCGCATGGCGGGATCTCGGCCCCCACCATGCCCCCGAGCGCCCTGACGGAGTTCAGCAGATGCCCGGTCAGCTGCCCCACGTCGTAGTCGGAACACGGCGTCTTGCGGGACAGGTCGTCGCCGGCGATCGGGTGCACGACGTGCGCCAGCACCGCCAGGCAGGCCTCGGCGCTTTCCATCTCGTCGATCGGCGGGGAGTCTGGTCCGGGTCGCAGATCATGGGGCATGTGGGCCACGCTACGGTCTCGGCATGGCCCACGAAGCAAGAGCGTACGAATCGGTCGCCGTCGAGATCCAGGACCACGTCGCGCGGGTGACGCTGGTCGGACCCGGCAAAGGCAATGCGATGGGTCCGGCATTCTGGTCGGAGATGCCGGAGCTGTTCGCCGCCCTGGACGCGGACCACGACGTGCGGGCCATCGTGATCACCGGATCCGGCCGCAACTTCAGCTACGGCCTGGATGTGCCCGCGATGGGCGGCACGTTCACCGCGCTGCTCGCCGGTGACGCGCTGGCCCGCCCCCGGGCGGAGTTCCACGCCGAGATCAGGCGCATGCAGAACGCGATCAGCGCCGTCGCCGACTGCCGCACCCCCACCATCGCCGCGGTACAGGGCTGGTGCATCGGCGGCGGCGTCGACCTGATCTCCGCGGTCGACATCCGCTACGCCAGCACCGACGCGAAGTTCTCGGTGCGCGAGGTCAAGCTGGCGATCGTCGCCGACGTCGGCAGCCTGGCCCGGCTGCCGATGATCCTGAGCGACGGCCACCTGCGCGAGCTCGCCCTCACCGGCAAGGACATCGACGCCGCGCGCGCCGAGAAGATCGGCCTGGTCAACGACGTGTTCGAGGACGCCGAGGCCACCCTGGCCGCCGCGCACGCCACCGCGGCCGAGATCGCCGCCAACCCGCCCCTGACCGTGCACGGCGTCAAGGACGTGCTCGACCAGCAACGCATCGCGGCGGTCTCGGAGAGCCTGCGCTACGTCGCCGCCTGGAACGCCGCGTTCCTGCCGTCGAAGGACCTGACCGAGGGCATCTCGGCGACGTTCGAGAAACGCCCGGCCCGGTTCACCGGCGAGTGAGACACGTACCCTCGCTGAGGTGACCACACCCGACGGCAGAATCCGCGTGCCCGAGGACCTGGACTCGGTGACCACGATCAGCGCAGAGGACCACTCTGGGATCGACCAGGCTGCCGTCGAACGCATCTGGCAGGCCACGCGGCACTGGTATGCGGGCGGCATGCACCCGGCGATCCAGGTGTGCCTGCGGCACAACGGGCGGGTGGTGCTCAACCGGGCGATCGGCCACGGGTGGGGCAACGCCCCGACGGATCCACCGGACGCCGAAAAGGTTCCGGTCGGCACGAACACGCCGTTCTGCGTGTACTCGGCGGCCAAGGGCATCGCCGCGACGGTGGTCCACATGCTCGTCGAACGCGGTGCCTTCTCGCTCGACGACCGGGTCTGCCAGTACCTGCCCACCTTCACCCGCCACGGCAAGGATCGCATCACGATCCGGCACGTGATGACCCACAGCGCCGGCCTACCGTTTGCCACCGGGCCGCGGCCGGACGTCACCCGAGCCGACGACCACGACTACGCGTGCGAGAAGCTCGCCGAGCTGCGGCCGCTCTACCGGCCGGGCCTGGTGCACATGTACCACGCGCTGACCTGGGGACCGCTGATCCGCGAGATCGTCTGGCGGGCCACCGGCACGGAGATCCGCGAGATCCTGGCCACCGAGATCCTCGACCCGCTGGGCTTCCGGTGGACCAACTTCGGGGTGGCCAAGCACGACGTGCCGCTGGTCGCGCCGAGCCAGGCGACCGGCCGCCCGGTGCCCCCGGTCCTGGCGAAGATCTTCCGCAAGGCGATCGGCGGGACCGTGCACGAGGTCATCCCCTACACCAACACCCCGATGTTCCTGACGACCATCGTGCCGTCGTCCAACACGATATCGACCGCCGACGAGCTGTCCCGGTTCGCCGAAATCTTGCTCCGCGGCGGCGAACTCGACGGCGTGCGGGTATTGAGCGAGGCCACCCTGCGCGGCGCGGTGGCGCAGTGCCGGCGATTGCGCCCGGACGTGGCGACGGGGCTGATGCCGGCCCGCTGGGGCACCGGGTACATGCTCGGGACGAACCGCTTCGGGCCGTTCGGGCGACGCGCGCCGGCGGCGTTCGGCAACCTGGGCCTGGCCAACATCGCGATGTGGGCCGACCCGCAGCGCGGCCTCGCGGGCGGCGTCATCAGCAGCGGCAAGCCGGGCCGGGATCCCGAGCTGCGCCGCTACACCGCACTGATGGACAGGATCGCCGCCGAGATCCCCGCCGGCTGAGCCCCGGGGGGCGGAGCTTCGGTTGACTGCACGTGAAGAACCCGAGGCATGAACATCTTCTGAACCGCGGTGGCGGAGGGATTTGAACCCCCGGACGGTGTTAGCCGTCTCTCGCTTTCAAGGCGAGTGCATTAGGCCGCTCTGCCACGCCACCGCTGACCAGCGTAACGGGACTAGTAGCGTGGCCGGCATGCGCGCCATCGTCGCCGAAGCCTCCGACCGGCTGTCCTGGCAGGAAGTCCCCGACGTCTCCGCCGGCGCCGGGGAGGTGCTGATCGAGGTCCGCGCCGCCGGGGTCAACCGCGCCGACGTGCTCCAGGCCGCCGGGAAGTACCCACCCCCGCCGGGCGCCAGCGAGACCATCGGCATGGAGGTCTCCGGCGTCGTCGCCGAGATCGGTCCCGGTGTGGCCGAATGGTCTGTGGGACAAGAGGTCTGCGCGCTGCTGGCCGGCGGCGGGTACGCCGAGTACGTCGCCGCCCCCGCCGGGCAGGTGCTGCCGATGCCCGACGGTGTCGACCTGATCGACGCCGCCGGGTTGCCGGAAGTGGCGTGCACCGTGTGGTCGAACGTGGTGATGACCGCCCACCTGCGCGAGGGCCGGCTGTTGTTGGTCCACGGCGGGTCCAGCGGCATCGGGAGCCACGCCATCCAGGTCGCGCGGGCACTGGGCGCCCGGGTGGCCGTCACCGCCGGATCGGCGGACAAGCTCGAGTTCTGCCGCGCGCTGGGCGCCGAGATCCTGATCAACTACCGCGACGAGGACTTCGTCGCCCGGCTGCGCGAGGAGACCGGCGGCGCAGACGTGATCCTCGACATCATGGGCGCGGCCTACCTGGACCGCAACCTCGACGCGCTGGCCACCGACGGGCAACTGGTCGTCATCGGCATGCAGGGCGGGGTCACAGGCGAGCTCAACCTCGGCAAGCTGCTGGTCAAGCGGTTGCGGGTGATCGGCACCACGCTGCGGGGCCGGCCGGTGAGCGGGCCGAACAGCAAGACCGAGATCGTGCGGGCGGTGCGGGAGTCGGTGTGGCCCATGCTTTCCGACGGCCGGGTGCGGCCGGTGATCGGCGCGCGGCTGCCCATCGGGCGGGCCGCTGACGCGCACCGCCGGCTGCTGGACGGCACGGTGACCGGGAAAATCCTGCTGACCGTTTAGGAATTCGCTCGCGAGCGTAACGTGGCTGCGAATTTTGGGCCGGATTCTCTCAATGCCGTTACGTTCGCGGTCGAGCAGTTAGCCCAGGGACGCCAGCGCACGCACCAACTGGTCGACCTCGGCCGTCGTCGAGTAGTGCGCCAGCCCGACGGTGACGGCGCCGCCAATTTCGTTGACGCCCAGGACATCGAGGGCGCGCGAGTTCTCGTCGATGACGGCCAGGATCCCGTTGTCGGTGAGTCGCTGCATCACCCGCTCGGCGGGCACGTCCTGCACGGCGAAGCTGACCACCGGTATCCGCGCCTCGGGCTGGCCGATCAGCATCACCAGCGACAGGGACCGCAGCGACACCATCAGGTAGTCGAAGACGTGGTTCAGGTAGGAAATGGCGGACTGCATGGACAGCGGCAGGCGTTCGCGCCGGGTGCCGCGCGCGGATTCGTCGAGGGCCGCGAGGTACTCGATGCTGGCGACCACCCCGGCCAGCAGACCGAACTGGTGTGCGCCGAGCTCGAGCCGCGCCGGGCCGGCCGCCCGCGGGTTGGTGGAGATCGAGGCGAACGAGTTGATCATTTCGGGATCGCGGAACACCATCGCCCCCACAGGCGGACCGCCCCAGGCGGCGGCGTTCACCGCCATCACGTCGACGTCGGTCTCCTTGGCGTCGAGCAGTCGGTAGGGCGCGGCGGCGGAATGGTCGAGCACCACCAGCCCGCCGACGTCGTGTACCAGTTTGGTCATCGCCCGCAGATCGGTGACCGTGCCCAGCGTCGCCGACGCCGAGGTGACCGCGACGAGCCGGGTGGACTTGCCCACCAGGCTCTCCCACTGCCAGGTCGGCAGCTCACCGGTCTCGATGTCCACCTCGGCCCACTTCACCTTGGCGCCGTAGCGGTGTGCCGCCCGCAGCCACGGGGCGATGTTGGCCTCGTCGTCGAGGCGGCTGACGATCACCTCGTAGCCCAATCCGGCACGCGAGGACGACGCGTCGGCCAGCGCGGACAACAGAATTGCCCGGTCGGCGCCCAGCACGACGCCGGCGGGGTCGGCGCTGAACAGATCGGCAACCGCCGCGCGCGCGGCCTCCAAGACGGCCGCGCTGCGCTGCGCCGACGGATGTGCGCCCGTCATGCTGGGACTGGACCTGCGGAAAGCCGTCGACACCGTGGTGGCGACCGAATCGGGGACCAGCATCCCGGCCGTGGCGTCGAAGTGCACCCACCCGTCACCCAGCGAAGGATGCAATCCGCGCACCCGGGCAACGTCGTAAGCCATGCCAGCCACCTTAGAACTTCCGCCGTCCCGCGAAATTGTGCCGGTAGCGGGTGCCAGACATTCCGGCCAGACAGTGGCATCCCGAGCCACGGCACCCGGGCAGCCATACTAGTCCAGTGGGACTCTGGTTCGGAACGCTGATCGCGCTGTTCCTGCTGATCGCGCCGGGCACGATCGTCGCACGCATCAGTCAGCTGAGCTGGCCGGTCGCCGTCGCGGCCGGCCCGCCGCTGACGTACGGCATGGTCGCGTTGGCGATCATCCCCCTCGGTGCGGTCGGTGTTCCGTGGAACGGCTGGACGGCGCTGGCGACGCTGGCGACGGTGTGCGCGGTGATGACGGGGCTGGCGCTGCTGCTCGCCCGGTACCGGGACACCGAGGCCATCGAACAAGACGAAGCCCGCGGGATCGGCCGTGGGCCGGCGCTGACCGTAGCCGCCGGCGTGCTGCTGGGTGCGCTGCTCATCATGTGGGCGGCCTGGCGCGGCCTCGGCACGCGCTGGCAGACCATCCCCAGCACCTGGGATTCGGTGTGGCACGCCAACACCGTGCGGTTCATCCTCGAGACCGGCCAGGCCTCCTCCACCCACATGGGCGAGCTACGCAACGTCGAGACGCACGCCCTGCTCTACTACCCGTCGGTCTTCCATGCGCTGACCGCGGTGTTCTGTCAGCTCACCGGGGCAGCGCCGACCACCGGCTACACGCTGAACTCGGTGGCCGTCGCGGTCTGGCTGTTCCCGGTCAGCGCGGCGGTGCTCACCTGGCGCCTGCTGCGCTCGCGCACGACGGCGCGGCGCACCGCGGGCGCCGCGGCCACCGCGGCGGTGTTATCGGCGTCGTTCACCGCGGTCCCCTACGTCGAGTTCGACGTCGCCGCGATGCCCAATCTGGCGGCCTACGGCCTCGCTGTCCCGACGATGGTGCTGATCACCTCGACGTTGCGCCACCGCGACCGTATCCCGGCGGGGATCCTGGCGCTGGTCGGCACATTCTCGGTGCACATCACCGGCGGGGTCGTCGTCGCGTTGTTCCTGCTGGCCTGGTGGCTGCTCGACGCGTTGTGGCGCCCGGCGCGCGGACGGGTTGCCGACGCCCTGACACTGGCCGGCATCGTGGTCGCGACCGGCCTGATCATGCTGCCGCAGTTCATCAGCGTCAAGCAGCAGGAAGACATCATCGCCGGGCACTCCTTCCTGACCTACCTGAGTAAGAAACGGGGCCTGTTCGACGCCGTCTTCCAACACTCGCGTCACCTCAACGACTTCCCCGTGCAGTACGGGTTGAGTGCGCTGCTGGCCGTCGGCGGGCTCATCCTGCTGGCCAAGCGAGTCTGGTGGCCGCTGGCTGCGTGGTTGGTGCTGGTCGTGGTCAACGTCGACGCGGGGACCCCCCTGGGCGGTCCGATCGGCACGGTCGCCGGGGCGCTCGGCGAGTTGTTCTACAAGGACCCGCGGCGGGTGGCGGCCGCCACCACGCTACTGCTGCCCCCCATCGCCGGTGTCGCGTTGTTCGCGATCGTGGGGGTTGGCGTGTGGGCGGCCAGGCGCCTGAGCGCGCGGTTCGTGACGCTGCCGCAGCGCGCCTGGGCGGCCGCGACCGCGGTCCTGGTGGCGGTGGCCGGTGTGCTGAGCGCCTGGCACTACTTCCCGCGTCACGCATTCCTGTTCGGCGACAAGTACGACTCGGTGATCGTCGACCGGCGCGACCTCATGGCGATGGCCTACCTGGCCAAACTGCCCGGCGCCCGCGAAACCTTGATCGCCAACGCGAACACCGACGGCACGGCCTGGATGTACGCCGTTGCCGATTTGCACCCGCTGTGGACCCACTACGACTACCCGCAACAGGCGGGGCCGGGCTACCACCGCTTCATCATCTGGGCCTACGCCCGCAACGGGGTTTCCGATCCGCGGGTCGTCGAGGCCGTGCATGCCCTGCACATCCGCTACATCCTGATCAGCACGCCGACGGTTGGCGGATTCGCCGTTCCCGACGGGCTAGTGTCATTGGAGAAATCGCAGTCGTGGGACCTGATCTACGACAACGGCGGGGCCGAAATCTACGAATGGCGCGGGAAGGCCGCGGCGCCCCACGCGTAGCTCCCGAGAAGGATGGTGACCGAGTGAGCACGGGCAACGAGGATGACGGTATCGAGGTCATCGGCGGTGTCGACCCGCGGATCATGGCGGTCGAGGATGACGACTCCGACGGACCCTCGTTGACCGACCTGGTCGAGCAGCCCGCCAAGGTGATGCGCATCGGCACGATGATCAAGCAACTGCTCGAAGAGGTGCGCGTGGCGCCCCTCGACGACGCGAGCCGCAACCGGCTGCGCGAGATCCACGCCACCAGCATCCGGGAACTCGAAGACGGCCTGGCTCCGGAACTGCGCGAGGAACTCGACCGCCTCACGCTGCCTTTCAGCGAGGACGCCACCCCGTCGGACGCCGAATTGCGCATCGCCCAAGCGCAGCTGGTCGGCTGGCTGGAGGGGCTCTTCCACGGCATCCAGACCGCGCTGTTCGCCCAGCAGATGGCCGCCCGCGCACAGTTGGAGCAGATGCGCCAGGGCGCGTTGCCACCGGGCATGGGCAGGTCCGGCCACTCCGGGCACGGCCAATACCTGTAAGAGGGCGCAAAGCAGGTGACGGTGCCCGGTTCCGGTCCTCATATCGAGACGCACAACGCGTGGGTGGAGTTTCCCATCTTCGACGCCAAGTCGCGCTCCCTGAAGAAGGCCTTCCTCGGTAAGGCGGGCGGCACGATCGGACGCAACAACTCCAACGTCGTCGTCATCGAAGCGCTGCGCGACATCACCCTGTCGCTCGAATTGGGCGACCGGGTCGGTCTGGTCGGCCACAACGGGGCGGGCAAATCGACGCTGCTGCGCCTGTTGTCGGGCATCTACGAACCCACCCGCGGCTGGGCGAAGGTCACCGGTCGGGTGGCGCCGGTCTTCGACCTCGGAGTCGGCATGGACCCGGAGATCTCGGGCTACGAGAACATCATCATCCGCGGCCTGTTCCTCGGCCAGACCCGCAGGCAGATGCTGGCCAAGGTCGACGAGATCGCCGAGTTCACCGAGCTCGGCGACTATCTGTCGATGCCGCTGCGCACCTACTCCACCGGGATGCGAGTGCGGCTGGCGATGGGCGTGGTCACCAGCATCGACCCCGAGATCCTGCTGCTCGACGAGGGCATCGGGGCGGTGGACGCCGACTTCATGAAGAAGGCGCAGTCCCGGCTGCAGGGCCTGGTGGAGCGGTCCGGGATCCTCGTCTTCGCCAGCCACTCCAACGAATTCCTCGCCCGGCTGTGCAAGACCGCGATGTGGATCGACCACGGCGTCATCCGGAAGTCCGGCGGGATCGAAGACGTGGTGCGCGCCTACGAGGGCGAGGAGGCGGCCCGCCACGTGCGCGAGGTGCTGGCCGAGAACCGGACCGTGAGATGAGTGAATCCGTCACCGAATCCGTCATCGCTGTCGTGGTCACCCACCGGCGTCCCGTTGAACTCGCTACTTCGCTCGACGCGCTGCGCACCCAGACCCGGCTGCCCGATCACCTGATCGTGGTGGACAACGACGGCGCCGCAGACGCCCGGGTGCGTGATCTTGTTCGGGGGCAGCCGATTCCGAGTACCTACCTGGCTTCGCACCGAAACCTCGGCGGAGCGGGCGGTTTCGCGCTGGGCATGCTGCACGCACTCGCACTGGGTGCCGACTGGGTGTGGCTGGCCGACGACGACGGGCGCCCGCAGGATTCGGGTGTGCTGGCGACCCTGCTGGCCTGTGCCGAGAAATACGGGCTGGCCGAAGTGTCGCCGATGGTGTGCAACTCCGACGACCCGCGGCGCCTGGCGTTCCCGCTGCGGCGTGGCCTGGTGTGGCGCAGGCTGGCCGGCGAACTGCGCACCGAGACGGGCGACGACCTGCTGCGCGGCATCGCGTCGCTGTTCAACGGGGCGCTGTTCCGGGCCGCCACGCTGGAGTCGGTCGGGGTGCCCGACCTGCGGCTGTTCATCCGCGGCGACGAGGTCGAGATGCACCGGCGGCTGGTGCGTTCCGGGCTGCCGTTCGGCACCTGCCTGGACGCCGTCTACCTGCACCCGTGCGGCACCTCCGAATTCCGGCCGATCCTGCGCGGCCGGATGCACACCCAGTACCCCGACGACCCGGGCAAGCGTTTTTTCACCTACCGCAACCGCGGCTACCTGCTGTCGCAGCCGGGGTTGCGCAGGTTGCTGGCACAGGAGTGGGTCCGGTTCGGCTGGTTCTTCCTGGTGACCCGCCGCGACCCCCGGGGGTTTCGGGAATGGATTCGCCTGCGCCGCATGGGGCGCCGCGAGCAGTTCGGTAAACCTGGAGGCACCCTGTGACAGTCCTCGACGCGGCGACACAGTCACGGACGCTTGCCCGCGCGCGCCGCGACCTGGCCGACGGTTTCCGGCGCCACGAGCTGTGGCTGCACCTGGGCTGGCAGGACATCAAGCAACGCTACCGACGCTCGGTGCTGGGCCCGTTCTGGATCACGATCGCGACCGGGACCACCGCCGTCGCAATGGGCGGCCTGTACTCGAAGCTGTTCCACCTCGAGCTGTCGGTGCACCTGCCCTACGTGACGCTGGGCCTGATCATCTGGAACCTGATCAACGCCGCGATCCTGGAGGGCTCCGATGTGTTCGTCGCCAACGAGGGACTGATCAAACAGTTGCCGACCCCGCTGTCCGTTCACGTCTACCGGCTCGTGTGGAGGCAGATGATCTTGTTCGCGCACAACATCGTCATTTATCTCGTCGTGGCGATCGTCTTCCCCAAGCCGTGGTCGTGGGCCGACCTGTCGGTGATCCCGGCGCTGGGCCTGATCGTGCTCAACTGCATCTGGGTATCGCTGTGTTTCGGCATACTGGCGACCCGCTACCGCGACATCGGCCCGCTGCTGTTCTCGGTCGTGCAGCTGCTGTTCTTCATGACCCCGATCATCTGGAACGACGACACCCTGCGCCAGCAGGGCGCCGGGCGCTGGGCGAGCATCGTCGAGCTCAACCCGCTGCTGCACTATCTCGACATCGTCCGGGCCCCGCTGCTGGGCGCCCACCAGGAGCTGCGGCACTGGGTGGTGGTGCTGGCGCTGACCGTCGTCGGCTGGCTGCTGGCCGCCTTCGCGATGCGCCAATACCGCGCCCGAGTGCCATATTGGGTCTGAGCCCGGGGCGAGGGATTGCCGAAATGGACGGAGTTATCGGATGAATCGCGACGACACCTCGAAACCGGCGGCCGCTGGCCCGTTGTCCGACCACGAGCGGGCAGACCTGGTCTTGATGCGGGAGGAGGAACGGCTGGCGCGTGATCTGTACCGGCGGTTCCACCAGGCGTGGGATGTGCCGATCTTTGCCAACATTGCCGCCAGCGAGCAGCGTCACTACGACGCGATCGGGCGACTGCTCAAGCGCTACAACGTCCCCGACCCGTCGGCCGGGAAGCCGCCCGGCGTCTACGCCGACACGGAACTCCAGGGACGCCTACGACGGGTGGCTCGCCCGGGGACTGTCCTCGGCCCAAGGGGCCTACGAGGTCGGTGTCGAACTCGAGACCGGTGACATCGCCGATCTGTCCCTGGCCTTGGAGGCCTTGGAGGCCTTGGAGGCCTTGGAAAGCAGCGACGAGGCAGCCATCCATCGGGTCTACGAGAACTTGCGTAACGCTTCCGACAACCATCTGCGGGCGTTCGAAGCGGCGATATCGGGACGGCCCCTGGGCGGCGGCCGTCGTTGGCGCAGGCGCGGCGGTGCACAGGGCGGGGGTGGTTGCGGCGGCGGTCGCGGTGGTCATGGCCCTCGTGGTGGGCGCGGACGACGCGACAGTTGAGTCGGTCGGCACTGCCCTTCGGCGTCACCGGGCGCGGAAGCGTCCTCGACGCCAGACTCGGCGATGTCGCCGGCTTTGGCGCGACGCGTTGGTCAGCCTTTGATCAGCCCGTATTCGACGAGTAGTTCGCCGATTTCGTTGTCGGTCATCTTGTTGACGAGGCGTCGACGCAGGATTTCCGGGATGGGGATGTCGATCTCCTTGCCGTCGCGCAGGTGCACGGCGGCGGCCAACAACTTGCGGATGTCGTAGGTCGAGTCGAAAACCTCCGGCACACCGCGGTCCACACCGAGCAGCCGATAGGCGGCCTCCATGCCGGTGCGCACCGAGTATTCGGTGGTGAAGATGCAGTCGCGGGTGGTTTCGGCGAACTGGCCGATGAACGCGAAGTTCACGGCCCCCTCGGGAACCACATCAGGCCGGTCACCTGAGGCGCGTGGCATGAAGAATGCGGTGACATAGGGCATCATCACCGGAACCGTCTTGGCGCCGCCTGCCGCCAGTTCGGGAATCTCGTCCCCGGGGACGCCCAGGTGATAGAGCCATTCCCGGGTGATCTCCTCACCGGTGCAGTCCTGCATCGGCTTGTCGACGTAGTCACCCGGGACGTCGACGAACAGTGCATACAGCCATACCACGATCTGCTCGGGTGGCTGCTGCTTGAAGTGGGGCTGACGGTTGACCGTCCAGCTCAGCAGCCAACTCGAGTCTCGCGCGGTCACGATGCCGCCGGTGACGACCTTGCCGCTGAACGGATCCCGCTTGCAGATCTTCTGAATGTAGTGCGGGATACGCCGATCCAGTGTGGTGACGGTGGCCGATTCCCACTTGGTTTCCGGGATGTGGGCACCGAACACGTCGGGGTGGCCGAAGCAGGGATCTTTGGCCGCGATGCGCCGCCACAGCTCCCAGGCCGGCGCCGGTCCGGTGTTGAGCGTTGCGGGGGTGTGATGGTCGCCGTTGTCGGAGTTTTCGGTCAGCGAGCCGATCGTGGTCAGCACCAGATCGTCGGGCCCGAGGTCGACACCGCCGGACACGCCGTCACGTATCCAGTGAATTCTGTTGGCCTGCTTACGATCTTCGCTGATGTCGAATTCTATGTCGGTGACCTCGGTGTCGAAGTGAAACGTCACACCCTGCTCCAGCAGCCACCGGTAAAGCGGGAGCACCAGCGATTCGTACTGATTGTATTTGGTGAATTTCAGCGTCGACAGGTCGGGCAGTCCGCCGATGTGGTGGATGAACCGGTGCAGATAGAGCTTCATCTCCAGCGCGCTGTGCCACTCCTCGAACGCGAACATCGTGCGCCAGTAGAGCCAGAAGTTGCTGTCGAGGAAGTCGCGACCGAACACCTCGTTGATGCGTTTGTTCTCCATCTCCGCGCGTGAAGCGAGGAAGACTTTGACGATGTCCTTCTGCGCCTTGGCGTTCAACGCGAACAAACCGTCGGTGTGCGCATCCTGGCCGCGGTTGACGGTGGCGCGGCACAGGCTGTAGTTGGGGTCGTCCTTGTTGAGCCAGTAGAACTCGTCGAGCACGCTCGCGCCCTCGACCTCGATCGACGGTATGGACCGAAACAGGTCCCACAGGCATTCGAAGTGATCCTCCATCTCGCGGCCCCCGCGAATGACGAAGCCCCGCTTGGGTTCTTTGATGCCGTCGAGTGCCCCGCCGGGCAGTGCGAGCCGTTCCAGGATGGTGATCCTGGCGCCGGGCAGCCCGCCGTCGCGGATCATGAACGCAGCCGCCGACATCGACGCCAGGCCGGCACCGACCAGCCAGGCGGTCTTGTTCTCGACGCCCTCGGGTTTGCGGGGGCGGGCAAAGGCCTCATAGTTACCGCTGCTGTAGTACACGACGTTTCCCCTCCGGCCGATCACTGATAGGTGTAGAAGCCCTCGCCCGTGGCGAGACCGAGCTTGCCCTTGTCGATGTAGTTCTCTTTGAGCCAGGCCGCGATCTTCTGGGATTCGGCGTCCCCGTGAACCATGATGTTGTACGGGGTGGTGAGGCCGATGATGTCGAGAATCTGCAAAGGGCCCAGCGGCGCACCGGTGGCGATACGCCAGGTGCGGTCGATGTCCGACGGATCGGCGTAGCCGCCGAAGACGAGTTCGGCAGCGGCGTTCAGAAACGGCACCAGCAGCGAGTTGAGAACGTACCCCGCTTTCTCCTTGTGCAATGCGATGGGCACCATCCCGATGGCTTCGGCGAAGTCGACCACCGCCGCAAAGATTTCAGGGCCGGTGTCGGCGGTACCCATGATTTCGGCGGTGTTGAACTGCCAGACCCGGTTGGCGAAGTGCAAGGCCAGGAATCGGTCGGGCCGGCCCGTGGCATCTTTGAGATCACTGGGCAGCAGCGTCGAGGAGTTGGTGGCAAAGATCGTCTTCGGTGGTGCCAGCGCGGCGATCTTCCGATAGATCTCCCGTTTCAGTGCGAGGACTTCGGGAACTGCCTCGATGACCAGGTCGGCATGTTTTACGGCTTCGCTGAGATCTGAGGTCAGGGTGATCCGCTTCAGCGCCGCGGCCGCCGCTCCGTCCTTGGCGTCGGGAACCTCCTTGCCATAGGTTTGCACCAGGTGGTCATACCGTTGTCTGGCGGCGTCCAGCGCGGCGTCGTCGATGTCGTAGGAGACGACGCTGAACCCCTTGAACGCCGACTGGAAGGCGATCTGGGAGCCCAAAACGCCGGCGCCCAGGACTGTGACGTGGTGGATACCGCTATTCATGAGTCGCTCCGTTCGTCCGTCACGCTGCTTCCCGACATCGCTTCGACATTACGCTCGACAGCGAGCCAAACATCTCGGGTGGGGCTGTTCCTAGGGTCCAAAGGCCCAAGCCGACGGCGACGCCGATCACAACGACTGTTTTCGCGGAAAATGTTCGGGCCCAACAAGACCCGTGGAATCGACCGGCTGGTTCAACGCTGCTCCGTCTTCGTACCGTGCCACCGTGTGGTTGGCCCACCACGACAGGCGAAGGTTACCGCGATCACCAGCAGCACCGGGATCACCGCGGGGATCAGCACGTCGGAGAGCGTCAACAGCCCCTCGTTTCGCCCGCCGGTCAGGTCCGCACCCAGGGCGGTCATGACGGCGAAGCCAGTGAGCACGACGCCCACCAGCACCCGAGCGCTGACTCTCCTCGCCTCACGTCGCCGCACCGGTTGGGGACCCGAGCCGGCCGGAGCGGTGAGCCAGCTCGCGTCGCGATAGACCAGCCGGGCCGTCGCCACCATCGCGGTCACCGTCGCCGCGGTGAACAGCCACCCACTCAACGCCAGTTGGATCCCCCCGCTGAGCATGTGGCCGCTGGTGCATCCGCCGGCCATCCTGGCACCGAAGAGCACCAGAAACGAACCGCCGAAGCAGCCGATGGCGCGCCTGGCCGGGCTTGGGCCGAACCGGTTACGCCAGGAGGGCGGCACGACCGGACGGAAGGCGGTGAAGCGCCGGCTGATGAACAGGGCGCAGATGAACCCGCCGAAAAAGACGCCGACATCGGTGAACGGCTCCCATCCGATGTTGCTGAAAACCATTGCGCTGTAAGCGAAATGGGGCAAAAACAAGTGCCCGACAAGCCAGGAATACGTCGTGGACTGCCCGAAGATCTGATGCAGGAAGATCGCCAGGACCGTGATTGTGGCGATGGCGAACCCGACGGTGCCGATGGTTCGCGCGTAGAAGTTGGCGCTGGGGACCTCGCGCGACATCAGGCGCTGATACCAGTTCGGGGTGGGTGCCCCCGTCGCGTCGACCGCTCCTTCGGCAAGGTATTGCGCGGTGTCGCGCATGAGCACCAGGTCGTGCTCGTCGAGCGGGCAGCGCGCCAGGTGCCGAAAACAGCTGTGCGTGCCACCCCGATACCGGGGCAGGAAGTCCAGCAGCGTCAAGGCCGCTCCTGCGTAGCCGAGGGCCACGACGAACGTCGGCAGCGGACGGATGTGAGCGATGTTGCCGGTGACCACCAGATCCCCGAAGTTGGCCGCGCTGACCAGCCAGCGCCCGGCGGGTGTCTCATAGAGCGCTGTCCACGCTGCCGCGCCCAACAAGCCGCCCGGGATCGCGTACAGCACGTCGCGGCGGCCTTCGCCGAGGGCGATCCACTCGCTGCCGGGGAAATAGCCGCTGATGGCCACGCCCACACCGAAGAGCAATCCCCCCAAGGTCACTCCGTAGACATAGAGCGGCTTGGGGGAGAAATGCATCGCAAACCCCAGCGCGTAGAGGCCGTAGAGCATGAGCGCGCCGACCGCTGTGACGAACGCAAAACAACCGATGAGCAGCCGGTCGACGAGCCTGGCCGCCCGGATGACGGTCTCGGGGTTGCCGATTCCCCACAGGGCCGCGGGAATACCGAACGCGGCGCCGATGAGTAACCCCACCCAAAGCGGAGCGGTCACGTCCACCATGCCGATCCATTGTGCGCCACGTCGGGAACGCAGACGACGCCGGCGTACCGAACCGGGCGGAGCCGGCGACCGCGAAGGCCGCTCGAGAACGGCTAATGTGGTGGGATGAAACGCCGTCCGGATCTGCTCCAGCGTGGAATGTGCGGGATGCTTAGGCCGCAAGGGGGGATGATCCTGACCGGTTTCGTGGGAGTCAATCTGCTGCTCGACACGGCCATGGGGTGGTGCCCGACGAGCCTGCTGCTGCATCGGGCGGGCGTTCCGGCGGCGGCCGAACGCCCGTCCGGCGCATAGTTCGGAGCCACTGGTGGGCGTCGCTGTCGCGATGACGCTGAGTGCCACCCGCGTCGCCGCATCGGTGCCGTTGGGTTTTGTGATCGGGTTGTCGCTGGGTGCGCTGGGCGGCGGCGGATCGATCCTGGCGGTACCGGCACTGGTCTACGGCGCGGGCGAGACCCCGCACGCGGCGACAACGACGTCGCTCATCGTGGTTGGGGTATCCGCCATGGTGGGAACGGTGCGCCAGCTGAGAGCCGGGCGGGTGCGACTCGTCTGGGGCCTGACATTCGGGCTCGTCGGCATCGGCGGATCGTTTCTGGGCTCGGCGAGCAGTCGGGCGATACCCGATAACGTGCTGCTCCTGGCCTTCTCGGGCTTGATCGTGGTGGTCGCGTGGCGCTTGCGTGGCCGCCCGGGGGAGACGCCGCGCCGTGCCGAGCAGCACACTGCGGCCGCGATCACTTCCGGGCCGGAACTTCCAGCTC
Source organism: Mycobacterium sp. THU-M104 (assembly GCF_049197365.1). NCBI lineage: Bacteria > Bacillati > Actinomycetota > Actinomycetes > Mycobacteriales > Mycobacteriaceae > Mycobacterium > Mycobacterium sp. THU-M104. The sequence goes on along the minus strand of NZ_JBMIOP010000032.1, from coordinate 998 downwards.
CGGCGAAAACGCCTGACCATGCGCGAACCGCGATAGGCACCGCCGTACGGGTGGTGATCGCGGGAACCGTAGTGGGATTCCTCACCGGGTTTTTCGGTGTGGGCGGCGGTTTCGTCGTCGTGCCCGCTCTGGTCCTGACGCTGGGCTACGAGATGCCGGTCGCGGTCGGCACCTCCCTGCTGGTGATCACCATCAGCTCGGCCGAAGGGCTGCTGTTTCGACTCTCCGACAGCGACATCGATTGGGCGGTGGCGATTCCGTTCACCGCGGCGGCGATCGTGGGCGTGCTCCTCGGGGACAGGGTCGCCGCCACAGTGCCGGCGGCGCGGCTCACGACGTGGTTCGTCTGGCTGATGCTCGCGGTCGCCCTCTACACGGCAGCCGAATCGGTGCTGGCGTCGGTGCCACGGACGGCGCACTCGCTCGCCGAGACCAGTTGCAGCGGCACCTGACCGGCCCCGTGCTCCGGGGCCATGCGATACGAGTTGTTGCAGTGCGCTCTGCGCGTTCGCGGTTGCCGGGGCGCCGGGGGGGTGGGCGGGCGCGGCGGACTGGCCGGCGAGCCCGGCCGGGTTGGTGGTATGCGGAGGGGGGGTAAACGGCGCCGATATCGACGCGGCGCACGACGCCTGCGCACAGCCATACATGGCGGTGGCGTCTTGGGCCAACATTTCGGCGTATCGACACCGCCGACGGACCCGCCCACGACCAGTCGGCCAACCCCGACACCATGGAATCACTTGATGCTGCAGTGGAATACAGCTCGGCTGCGGCCAAATTGTGGCTCAACGACGGCTACTGAACGGATACCGATGCATACAACAACCGTCCGCACTGCGCCCCGTCCACTCAGCTGCCAAAGCTCCCCCGGCAAAGCGCCTCGAAGTCTCTACTTCACCCTGGGCGACTAGTGGTCTCGCCCGTAAGTTCGTCGGGGGTTGTTACCAGACGCCGCGGGTGCCGAGTCTGCGCTGGCGGCGTCGAGACTGTGCTCAGCG